>JAIOQK010000082.1 GCA_021413425.1 Mycobacterium sp. | reverse complement strand
TTGTTGAGTTCGTCGGTCATGTCACTCAGCACTGGTACGAACCGGGTGGCATCGATGAGCTTGGCGTAGTTGGCCCGGTCGTAGATGTAGTTGATCCACTCCTCGGCGGCCTTCTGGTTCTGCGTGGTGTACGGGATCACCATGGTGTCCAGGAAGGTGGTGCTGCCCGACTCCGGCACGATGAACTGCAGATCCGGGTTGTCGGCCTGCAGTTGCACCACGTCGCCGGAGTACGCCTGGGCGATCACGGTATTGCCCGCGGCCAGGTCGTCGGCGTAGTCGTTGCCGGTGAAGCGGCGGATCTGGCCCTTGTCCTTCTGTTCCTTGACCAGGTCGACGGCCTTGCGCACGCTCTCGATCGTGGGCTCCTCCGGGGAACCGCTTTGCGACATCATCAACATGCCCAGCCCGTCCTGGGTATCGCTGAACAGGCTCACCTTGCCCTTGAAGGCGGGGTCCCACAGATCGTCGACCTTGGTGATGTCGCGCCCGGTGGCCGCCCGGTTGTAGGCCAGGCCCACCATGCCCGACATGTACGGTGCGCTGAACTTCCGGCCCGGGTCGGACTTGTTGTCCAACAGGTCGGTGCGCAGATTCCCCTTGTTGGTCCAGCGGGCGTCGCTGATCGGGTTGAGCCAGCCCAGGCCGGCCAGGCGGGCGGCCATGAACTGCCTCAGCGGCTCCTTGTTCTTGGCGAACCACTCCTCGTTGTCGTTGAAGTCCTCTTTGTAATCGACCACCAGTCCGGTAGCGGTCTGGAATGCCGCGACGAAGCCGTCTGCCATGTAGAGCGGCCAGTTGGAGATGCGCAGCTTGCCGCTGGCCGGGCTGCCGTCATCGGCGGGTGCGGACGGTGCCCCGGCACCTCCGGAGGACGACTTCTCGCCCGAGCTACAGGCGGCCAGAAACGACGGTCCGAGGATGAGGGCGGCCGCTGCGGCGGCGCCACCACCGATGAACCGCCGCCGGGACGCCATCTGTGCGATTACGCGGGGATCGATCTCTGCCATGGGGGTGCCTTTCTCCTTAAATCTTCTACAGCGGGTCTGGGGATTCGTCGAGCATGTCCTCGAGGTCTTGCGCGGTCGGGATGTCGGCGGCCGGGAGCACCAGCGATGCGTCCGGGGACCAGCACACGAAGACCTGGTCGCCGGGGCGCAGCAACGGCAGGTCCTGCTCGGCGCCGATGTGCGCGACGATTCCGGACCCGTCGGCGCCGGCCAGTGACAGCCGCACCACCGGGCCCTGGAACACCAGATCGGTCACTGTGGCCGACACGGCGGCCACCGCACCGGTGTCCAGGCCGGCGGGGCGTTCGAGAGAGACCCGCACCCGTTCGGGCCGCACCATCAGGGTGGCCTGGCCGCCCGGTTCGATCGTGGTGTCGCCGGGCCGGGCGCGCAGCGTGGTGCCCAGCACGTCGACTTCGACGTAGTCGCGGTTGGCCCGGCCGGTCTGGCGGCCGTGCCACAGGTTGGCCTGACCGATGAAGCCGGCGACGAAGACGCTGGACGGGCGGTCGTAGATCTCGGTGGGCGTACCGATCTGCTCGACATTGCCGGCGTTCATGACCGCGATGCGGTCACTCATCGTCAGCGCCTCCTCCTGGTCGTGCGTCACGTAGACGAAGGTGATGCCGACCTCACGCTGGATTCGCTTGAGCTCGAACTGCATCACGTGGCGCAGTTTGAGATCCAGTGCGCCCAGCGGCTCGTCGAGCAGCAGCGCGCTGGGGTAGTTCACCAACGCGCGGGCCAGGGCGACACGCTGCTGCTGGCCGCCGGAGAGTTGTGCGGGTTTGCGCAGTGCGAAGTCGGTAAGCCGAACCACCTCGAGCATCTCGTCGACGCTCTTTTTGATCGCCGATTTGTCCTTGCGCTGGCTGCGCGGCCCGTAGGCGACGTTGTCCCAGACGGTCATGTGCGGGAACAGCGCGTAGTGCTGGAAGACGGTGTTGACGTTGCGCTTGTGCGGCGGCACCCGGGAGACGTCGACGCCTTCCAGCCGGATGGCCCCGGAGGTGGGGGTCTCGAAGCCGGCGATCATCCGCAGCGTGGTGGTCTTGCCGCAGCCCGACGGACCGAGCATGGAGAAGAATTCCCCGGCGCCGATGGTGAAGTCGGCGTCGAGCACCGCGACGTAATCGTCGAACCGTTTCGTCACGTGGTCAATCTCGACGACCGCACGGGTGTCGGCGCGTGCGGAACTGGCGGTCTCCTGGGCGGCCACTGCGCCGGTCTCGGTCAGAACCCCTCCTGGAAAGTCTGGTCGGGTAAACCTAGGCCGACGTCCGCATCATCCGCAACACATTCGGCCTAGCCCTCCGGGTGTCGGCTCAGGTGTGGGCACCGCCGTCGATGCGCACCTCGGTACCGGTGATGAAGAACGCCTCGGGGCTGCCGAGCATGGCCACCACCGCCGCCACGGCGTCGGGGTCGGCGAAGATCTTGCGTTCGGGCAGCCGCAGCAGCGGCGCGACCCGGTCGAAGAGCTTGTAGTTGGCGTCCTCGGGCAGCCCGGGGCCCACACTCTGGCGGGATTCGCCGGTCCCGTCGGTCATCCCCGAGGAGATCGACCCGGGCTGCACGGAGTTGAACCGGATGCCCTCCCTGCCGAACTCGGCGGCCAGCGCGTGCGTCATCGCCAGAACGCCGCCCTTGGACGCGGCGTAGGCCGACATGTACGGGTGGGCGAAGGTGGCCGAGGTGGAGGCGAAGTTCACCACGGCCGGGGAGTTGCCCGCCCGCAGCGCCGGCAGCGCCTCGCGAATCACCAGGAAGGTACCCACCAGGTTGACCCGCAGCACCTGTTCGAAATCGGCCAGGGTGGTGTCCGCGAGGTGCGCCGAACGCAGGATGCCCGCAACGTTGACCAGGGTGTCGAGGCCACCGAGGGTGTCGGCTGCCCGGCGCACCCCGGCGATGACCGACTCCTCGGAGCCGACGTCGATGACCACGGTGCTCAACCGGCCGGCGTTCGCGCCCGCCTTGGCGACCGTGTCGGCCAGGCCTGCGTCGCTGATATCGGCCGCCACGACCCGGCCGCCCTCGTCCAGAATGCGCAGGGCGCAGGCCTGGCCGATCCCCGAGCCGGCTCCGGTGATGAGGACACGTCGATCGCTGTACCGCTGGGACGTCATGCGGGTTCTCCTGTGCTAGGGGGCGGGCCCATTGTGACCGATTCCGGGTGCGACTGATGGCCTGTTACGCGGCTGGCCCGTTTGCGCCCGCTGGGCGGATTCATCACATAGATTGCGCGAAGCGGTCGGGGGACCATACGTCGAGCAGGGAGAGCGCCCAACCAATGGCGAATCGAGCGGCGGATCGCTGGTCTCCGGGCATCGCCCTGAGCAAAGGCGTATCGGGCCCGATGGAGGCCATCGGCGGTCTGTTCGCGATGTCGGCCGACGCCGTCCGCTACGTCTTCCAGCGGCCGTTCCAGTGGCGCGAGTTCCTCGAGCAGTTCTGGTTCGTCGCCCGGGTGTCCCTGGCCCCGACGCTGCTGGTCGCCATCCCGTTCACCGTTCTGGTGAGCTTCACCCTCAACATCCTGCTGCGCGAGCTCGGCGCGGCCGATCTGTCCGGCGCGGGTGCGGCTTTCGGTGCGGTCACCCAGGTCGGCCCGCTCGTGACGGTGCTCATCGTGGCAGGGGCCGGCGCGACCGCGATGTGCGCGGACCTCGGGTCGCGCACCATCCGCGAGGAGATCGCCGCGATGGAAGTCCTCGGGATCAACCCGGTGCAGCGGCTGGTCACCCCGCGAATGCTGGCCTCGGGTCTGGTCGCGCTACTGCTCAACTCGCTGGTGGTCATCATCGGCATCCTGGGCGGCTACCTGTTCTCGGTGTTCGTCCAAGATGTGAACCCCGGCGCGTTCGCCGCCGGCATCACCCTGCTCACCGGTACCCCGGAAGTGATCATCTCCTGTGTGAAGGCCGCGCTGTTCGGTCTGATCGCCGGCCTGGTGGCGTGCTACCGCGGCCTGATGATCTCCGGCGGCGGCGCCAAGGCGGTGGGCAACGCGGTCAACGAGACCGTGGTCTACGCCTTTATGGCATTGTTCGTCGTCAACGTGGTAGTCACCGCCATCGGCATCCGGCTGACGACAGGATGATGCCGTGGGAACGATGACGATTTTGCGGACGAACTACCCGCGGCTGTTCCGCGAGTTGCGCCGGCCGATGGGCTTCTTCGGCAGCATCGGCGACCAGACGCTGTTCTTTGCCAAAGCGATTGCCGGTGTGCCGCATGCGGTCGTGCACTACCGCAAAGAGGTCGTCCGGCTGATCGCCGAGATCAGCATGGGCGCCGGCACATTGGCAATGATCGGCGGCACCGTCGCCATCGTCGGCTTCCTCACCCTGGCCGCCGGCGGCACGCTGGCGGTGCAGGGGTATTCGTCACTGGGCGACATCGGCATCGAAGCGCTCACCGGGTTCCTGGCCGCATTCATCAATGTCCGCATCTCCGCGCCGGTGGTGGCCGGCATCGGTCTGGCCGCGACGTTCGGCGCAGGTGTGACCGCACAGTTGGGCGCCATGCGGATCAACGAGGAGATCGACGCCCTGGAGTCGATGGGCATCCGGCCGGTGGAGTACCTGGTGTCAACGCGACTGGCGGCCGGGATGATCGCCATCACGCCGCTGTACTCGATCGCGGTCATCCTGTCGTTCCTGGCGAGCGAGTTCGTCACGACGGTGCTGTTCGGCCAGTCCGGTGGCCTGTACAACCACTACTTCACCAC
>JAIOQK010000081.1 GCA_021413425.1 Mycobacterium sp. | reverse complement strand
CGACGGGCCGCAGGCACTGAGCTTCGTTCGGCAGCGCCACGATCTGCCCCGCGGCGACCTCGACCGGGTGGTGCGCCAGCAGGTGGTGATGGCTTCCCTTGCCCACGAGGTTATTTCTCGAAAGACACTGACCAGCCCGGCCACCCTCAACCAGTTGCAGGCCGCGATTCAGCGCTCGGTGGTCATCTCGTCGGGGTGGGATGTGATGGACTTCCTCAAGCAACTGCAGAAGCTGGCCGCCGGAAACGTCACCTTCGCGACCATCCCGGTGATCGCCGAGGACGGCTGGAGTGACGACGGTATGCAGTCGGTGGTGTCGGTGGATCCCACCGCGGTGCACGACTGGGTGGACAGCCTGCTGCACGACCAGGCCGAGGGCAAGACGCCGGTGGTGGCTTACTCCCCCGATCAGACCACCGCCGAGGTGATCAACGACAGTGATATCAACGGCCTCGCCGGCGCGGTCTCAGACCGGTTGGGCGCCAAGGGATTCACCATCGGCACCGTCGGCAACAATGACAGGGCGAAGGTGACCGAGAGTCAGGTGCAGGCACCCGCAGAGGGTGACCAGGGCGCGCAGGCGATCGCCGCCGAACTCGGCGGCCTGCCGATCGTGGTGGACTCCGCGGTTGCCCCCGGCATGGTGCGGGTGGTGCTGACCGAGGACTACGCCGGTCCAGGCTCGGGCCTGGACGGCACGCTGCCCACCGGAGCGACCATCGACAAGTCCGCGCAGGACATCTCCGGCGACGCTTCCGCCGACAGCCTGGCCGAGCAGGTGCCGCCGTCGCCGGTGTTCACCGCGGGATCTGAGGATCCCAAGTGCGTCAACTGATCTCGCGTCTGTCCTGATGGGCACTCTGGCCGACGAAGTGCTCGACCCGCTGCTGGCGCGCGACCCGATGGGACCGCGGATCACCTACTACGACGATCGGTATGGGGACGATGCCACCGGCGAGCGGATCGAACTGTCAACGGCGACTCTGGCGAACTGGGCGGCCAAGACCGCCAACCTGCTGCGCGACGAACTCGGTGCCGCACCGGGCACCCGGGTGGCGGTGCTGCTGCCGGCGCACTGGCAGACCGCCGCCGTTGTGCTCGGGATCTGGGGCGGTGCGGGTGCACGGCGACCAGTTCGTGCCGGAGCACACCGCGGGCCCCGCACTCGGGGGCGCGTCGGTGGACGAGGCACTGGCCGCAGCCCGGAGCCGGGCCGAGGTCCTCGGCGTCGACTCAGACGACCGGGTGATCGCTCTGACGCCGCTGCCGATCGAGGACCTGCTCGCCGTGCTGCTCAGTGGCGCGTCGCTGATCATGGTGGCCAACCCGGACCCGGCACTGCTGGAGCGGCGCCGGGCAACCGAGAAGGTCACCCGAACGCTGGAGTGATCCGCTAGGGAGCCGGATCCGGCGGTGGCGGAGCAGGGGCCGGCGGAGCAGGTGCCGGCGGCGGCGGCGGAGCCGGAGCAGGAGCCGGCGGCGGATTCCACACCGCGGGGTTGACCTCCGGGAAGGTCGGACACGCGGCGGTGATCTCCTCGGCGACCGGTTCGGCCATCACGAACAGCGGCGTGTACTGCGGGACGAACTCGACCAGCGTGTCGATCTCCTGCTGCCGTTCCGCCGGCGGCTTCTGCAGCAGCCGGTTCATGTGAAACACCACGCCGCCCTGTATCCACGGCGGCTCGGACTGGTACTTGGCAATCAAGTCGGAGTAGACCAGGGGCATCACCTGCTGGGTGGCGGCCATCAGCTGGTCCAGGCTGCAGGTCGTGTCGAGGATCTGCGGCGGGATCACCAGGTCGTCGGCATGGGCGAGGGCAGGCCCGAAGAGGGCGGCCACCGCGGCGGCGCCCGCTGCGGTTACGGTACGAATCATGGTCATGGACGGCCAATCTAGCCCACTGAGGCCGAAGTCGGGGGACTCCCGCGCCCCACTGGACGTCGCCGGCATCCGCCGCGACCTGGTCGGACCGGACCGTCCGCTTCGCCACCTTGAGGTCGTGGACCAGACCGGCTCCACCAACGCCGACCTACTGGCCCGCCACGCAGCCGGGCAGGACATCGCCGGAGTGGTGCTGGTGGCCGAGTATCAGAGCGCCGGGCGGGGACGGCACGGCCGCAGCTGGACGGCACCAAAGCGCTCGCAGATCGCACTGTCGATCGGCGTGGACGCCGCCACGCTGTCGCCGACGGCGTGGGGCTGGCTGCCGCTGCTGACCGGAGTCGCAGTCGCCGACGCGGTGGAGGCCACCACCGGGATTTCGCCGGGACTGAAGTGGCCCAACGATATTCAGGTCGGCGAGGGAAAACTCGGCGGCATCCTCGCCGAGGTGGCTTCGCCCGCGCCGGTGATCGTGGTGGGCCTGGGCCTCAACGTGTCCATGACCGCCGCGGAGGCACCCGACTCCCGCGCCGTCTCACTGCTGATGCTGGGCTCGACGATGCTCGACCGCAGCGCACTGCTGGGTTCGATTCTGGCCGAACTGACCGCCCGCATCGACCGCTGGCAGATCACCGGCAGCCCGGACCCGGGCCTAGTGGCCGACTACCGCAGACGCAGTACCACCCTGGGCACGCCGGTGCGCGCACAACTGCCCGGGGGGCGCGAGATCATCGGCACTGCAACAGGTCTCGACGACATCGGCCAGCTGCAGATCGACACCGGCACCGAGACGATCTCCGTCTCCGCCGGTGACGTCACCCACCTGCGCTAGCGCAGCAGCGCGCGGCTCATCACCACGCGCTGAATCTGATTGGTGCCCTCGTAGATCTGGGTGATCTTGGCGTCGCGCATCATCCGCTCCACCGGGAAGTCCACCGTGTAGCCCGCCCCGCCGAACAACTGCACGGCGTCGGTGGTCACCTCCATGGCCACGTCGGAGGCGAAGCACTTCGACGCCGCGGAGATGAACCCGAGATCGGGCTCACCGCGCTCGGCGCGGGCGGCCGCGGAGTAGACCATCAGCCGGGCGGCTTCAACCTTCATCGCCATATCGGCGAGCATGAACTGCACGCCCTGGTTGTCGGAGACCGAGCGGCCGAACTGCTTGCGGTCCTTGGTGTA
>JAIOQK010000080.1 GCA_021413425.1 Mycobacterium sp. | reverse complement strand
TGATACTGCGTGCACCCGGAGTAACCGCCCCACGCGGAGGTGGTGAACACCGCGGCACGCCGGACACCGTCGGCCCGCATCTGTGCCACGGTGTCCTCGGCGAAGGGATGCCAGTTGCGGTTGCCGAAGTACACCGGCAGGCTCTCACCGCGCTGGGAGATCTCGGCTTCGATGGCCGCGATGAGTTCCCGGTTGATCGCATTGATGGGTGAGACACCACCGAAGTGCAGGTAGTGCTCGGCGACGGATTCCAGGCGTTCTCGCGGAATCCCGCGACCGCGGGTCACGTTCTCCAGGAACGGCATGACCTGCTCGGGTCCCTCGGGTCCGCCGAAGGACAGGACGAGCAGAGCGTCGAAGGCATCAGTCATCGCCGCGCCCTACAGCAACTGTGTGCTGGCGCCGCCGTCGGCGTAGATGACGGTGCCGGTTGTGGCCGGTAGCCAATCGGAGACCAGCGCGCAGACGGTCTTGGCCACCGCGGTGGGGTCCTTCATGTCCCAGCCCAGGGGGGCCCGCTGATCCCAGCCCTCCTCGAGCATCGCCATCTCATCCTTGAACTGATCACCAAGCGCACCCCCCATGATCGCGCTCATCGCCAACGTCCTAATCGGTCCGGCCGCAACGAGATTGGACCGGACGCCGACTTTTCCGGCTTCCCTCGCCACGAACCGGTTGATCGACTCGAGCGCACTCTTGGCCACCGTCATCCAGTTGTACGCGGGCATCGCCCGGGTGGGGTCGAAGTCCATGCCCACGATGCCGCCGCCGGGATTCATGATCGGCAGCACCGCCTTGGCCAGCGATGCATAGGAATAGGCCGAGACGTGGATGCCCCTGGCGACGTCCTCGTAGGGGGCATCGAAGAACGGGTTGATACCCATTCCACTGGGTGGCATGTTCCCGATTGAGTGCACCACGCCGTCGAGTTTGTTGCCGACGCCGATGACCTCGGTGATCCGGTCGGCGAGGGTAGCCAGGTGGTCGTCGTTCTGAACGTTGAGTTCCAAAAGGGGCGCGGGTTGCGGTAGCCGGTCCATGATGCGCCTGATCAGCTTCAGTCGGTCGAAGCCGGTGCAGACGATCTCCGCACCCGCCTCCTGCGCCACCCGCGCGATGTGGAAAGCGATCGAGGAGTCGGTGATGATGCCCGTCACAAGGACGCGCTTGCCCTCCAGAATGCCTGTCATGTCAGTCCTCTCTAGTGGCGCGCACTCAGTGGCCCATGCCCATACCGCCGTCGACCGGGATCACGGCACCGGCGATGTAGCCGGCATCCTCTGATGCCAGGAAGCTGACGACTCCGGCGACTTCCTCAGCTGTGCCGATCCGTTTGGCAGGGATGAATTCCAGCGCGCCCTCGCGCACCCGCTCATCCATCGACTGGGTCATCTCGGTGTCGATCAGACCGGGGGCCACCACGTTCGCGGTGACTCCGGCTTTGGACAACTCTCGGGAGATCGAGCGGGCCATCCCGATCAGGCCGGCCTTGGAGGCCGCGTAGTTGGCCTGGTTGCCGATCCCCCACATGCCTGAGACCGAACCCACGAAGATCATCCGGCCGAACCGCTTCTTCTGCATGCTGCGCGATGCCCGTTGGGCGACCCGGAACGCCCCGGTGAGGTTGGCGTCGATGACCTTGGTGAAGCGTTCCTCGGTCATCCGGATCAGGAAGGCGTCGGCGGTGATGCCGGCATTGGACACCAGCACCTCGACCGCGCCCTGATGCTCCTCGATCGCCGTGAACGCACGGTCCACGGCGTCGGTGTCGGTGACATCGCACTCCACGCCGAACAGCCCCTCCGGCGCGCCGGATCCGCGGTGGGTGACCGCGACCCTGTGCCCGTCAGCGGCCAGCCGGCGCGAGATGGCCAGTCCGATTCCCCGGTTCCCCCCGGTGACCAGCACCGAGCGGGCGATGAACGCGGGCTTGCCCCCGGTGGCGTCGGGGGTTCGGGTCTCGCTCATGCCCGTCAACCTAGTGCCTGGGATTACCGCCGCCGAAATCGACACGGGGGCTGCCGACAGAGCCGAGCAACGGCCCTGCGGGCGATTTCGGCGCCGGACCTAGCCGGGGAGGCGGCGGTTGATCAGCAGCGCTGCCAGCGCCGCCAGGGCCAGCGTCGCCGCGCCCAGCCGCAGCCAGCCCACACTGGCATCGCCCTTGACCGTCTCATAGCCGATCTGGTCCTGCAGGGAGGAGAACACCTCTTTGAGCTGTTGCAGGTTCGAGGCACTGTAGTGATTGCCGTCGGAGAGTTCGGCGATCTTGGAGAGCATGTCCTCGTCGACGGGAACCGGCTGGCGCTGATCGTTGATCTCGACGTAGCCGTACGGGGTGCCGAAAGACACCGTGGAGATCGGCACGCCCTGATCCTTGGCGGTGCGCGCCGCGGTGAACGCGCCCTTCGGGTTGTCCGGGTTGGACGGCACCGTCTCCTTGCCATCGGACATCAGCACGATTCGCGCCGGCGGCGGGCCGTCATCACCGCCGCCGATGACCGCACCGACCGTGGCGATGGCCTGCAACGAGGTGAAGATCGCCTCACCGGTGGCGGTGCGATCAGCCAGTTGCAGCTTGTCCAGGGCGGTCTTGGTGGCCTCGCGGTTGGTCGTCGGCGAGACCAGTACCGTCGCGGTTCCGGCGTAGGCGATCAGGCCCAGGTTGATGCCGGGGGTCAGCTGATCGGCGAACTGCTTGGCAGCCTCCTGCGCGGCTACCAGCCGGCTCGGCTCGACATCGGTGGCGCGCATCGACTGCGACACGTCGATGGTGAGCATGACCACCGCACGGTTACGCGGGATCCGCACGTCATTCTGCGGGCCCGCCATCGCGATGGTGAGCAGCACCAGTGATGCGATCAGTAGAATGGCGGGCACATGGCGCCAGCGGTTAGGGCCTTGCGGGGCAACGCTTTCCAGCAGTTCCATGTTGGCGAATCGCAGGATGCGTTTCTGCCGCGAGAATTGCAGAACCACATAGAGTGCGGCCAAGCCGGCGACGAGGAGAAGGAACAGGAAGAACCACGGGTGGGCGAAGTTGGTCAGCGCCATCGGCCCCAACAACGGCAGCGTCATCGGTCGCCCTCGGATTCGCTCACTGCACGCCCGCCATGGCGCCGCGCCGCCGGGATGCGACGAAGCGCACGATGTCGGCGATCCAGTCGCGGTCGGTGCGAAGAGTCATCATCGGTGCCCCGCAGCGGCGCAGGGTCCTGGCCACCTCCGCGCGGTGGGCCGCCGCGGCCCGGGCGAAGTCGTCGCGCAACTGCTCGTCGATGGTGAACTCGCGGGTGACCCCGGATTCGGTGTCCTGAAGGATCACATCACCGACCGCGGGCAGTTCCACATCGCGGGGGTCGAGCACCTCAATGCCCAGCACCTCGTGCCGGGCCGCGATCGCCCGCAGGGGCCGCATCCAGTTGATCGGTCCCAGGAAGTCGCTGATGATGACCGCCATACCGCGACGGCGCTCGGGTCGGCGCAGTTCGTCGATCGCGGCCGCGAGATCACCGCGCACGCCATGCGGTGCCCGCGGACAGGTGGCGATGGCCCGTAGCATCGCCTGCTCGTGCTGACGTCCGGACCGTGCCGGCACCCTGATGACCTCGTGGCCGTTGGCGATCAGGGCACCGAGTCGGTTGCCGCCGCCGCTGTTGAGATAGGTGATCGCCGCAGCGGCCGCCACCGCCAGGTCGCGCTTCTCACAACCGGTGGTGCCGAAATCCAGACTGGCCGACATATCGACGACCATCCAGGTCTCCAGTTCGCGGTCGGCAATCATCTGCCGAACGTGCGGATGAGTGGTTCGGGCCGTCACCGACCAGTCCATGCGGCGTACGTCGTCGCCGGGCTGGTAGGGCCGCGACTCACCCGGCTCCGACCCCGGCCCCGGGATCAGTCCGAGGTGGTTCCCCTGCAGCACGCCGTCGAGTTTGCGTTTGACGGTGAGTTCGAGGGTGCGCAGGGCGGCCGACAGCTTCGCATCGCCGATCTCACCGCGCTGGAACGACGGCGGGTGGATGGGCGACGGGTTGTTGGTCACAGTGCGATCGGAGGCTGGCTCGCTCACCGAGTGGGAGCGCCTGCCGGTGCGGGCGACACCGGCGGCACCGAGTGGCCCTGTTGCGGAATCGCGTTGATCTGAGGAAGCGCAACGGTGGACAGAATGCGGGCGATCACGGTCTCGGCTTTGACGTCGTCGGCCAGGGCGTCGTAGGTCAGCACGAGCCGATGCCGCAGCACGTCGGGGATCACGTCGATGACGTCTTGCGGGATGACATAGTCGCGGCCGCGGACCAGCGCCAGCGCCCGGGATGCGGCGATGATGCCCAGCGAGGCGCGCGGGGAGGCGCCGAAGGCCACCCACGCCTTGACGTCGGGCATGCCGAACTGTTCGGGCACCCGGGTGGCGGTGACCACGCGGACCACGTAGTCGACCAGGGCGTGATGGACGAAGTTGTTGGCCGCCACGTCCTGCAATCGCAGCAGGTCACCGGTCTCGAGCACGGCCTTGGGCTCGGGCGGGCTCACACCCATCCGGTAGATGATCTCGCGCTCCTCCTCAGGGGAGGGGTAGCCGACGTTGATCTTGAACAGGAACCGGTCGCGTTGGGCCTCGGGGAGCGGGTAAACGCCCTCGTTCTCGATGGGGTTCTGGGTGGCCATCACCAGGAACGGCTTGGGCAGCGGGTAGGTCTTGCCGCCGATGGAGATCTTGCGCTCGGCCATGACCTCGAGTAGGGCTGACTGCACCTTCGCCGGCGCGCGGTTGATCTCGTCGGCGAGCAGGAAGTTGACCACGACCGGACCGAGTTCGATGTCGAACTCCTCGCGGCCCTGGCGGTAGATGCGGGTGCCGATGATGTCGGTGGGAACGAGGTCCGGGGTGAACTGGATACGGGCGAAGGTGCCGCCGACCACCTTGGCGAAAGTCTCCACGGCGAGTGTCTTGGCGACGCCGGGAACACCCTCGAGCAGCACGTGGCCCTTGGCCAGCAGACCGACGAGGATGCGCTCGACGAGCAGATCCTGGCCGACGATGATCCGCTTGACCTCGAAGATCGCCCGTTCCAGGGTGTGCACATCGGCGGCCAGCCCGTTGTTACCGGGCCCTGCGGGCGTCCCACCGGGTGACGTCATCGAATTCCTCCACAGTGTTGGTGGCGGGGCGTCTGTGAAGCGCACCTGCCGGTTCGTACCGGGCAGCGTCGTGCCCCGGCCACAACTATTCCAGGCGTTCCGGATTCCGTCGACGTCGCCCGTTCGCTGGCGCGCCGTACCGGCCGGTGGCTCAGGTCTCGATGACGCGGGTCAGGTACGGCGTCATACCCGCGGTGCGGACCGGACCCACCGTCACCTGGCCGGCCGCCGAGGACGCTTCCATCATCTGGCCGTTGCCGAGGTAGATGGCGACGTGCTGGCTACCGCCCGGGCCGTAGAAGATCAGGTCACCCCGCTTGGCCTGGGACGGGGCGACGTGCCGGCCGGCGGTGTACTGGTCGCCGGAGTACTTGGGGATCTGGACCCCAACCCCGGCGAAGGCGTAGCGCGTGAAGCCCGAGCAGTCATAGCCGATCTTGCCCGCGTCATGGTCGACGCCGGCACTGGGCCCGTTGATCGCGCCGCCGCCCCAGGAGTAGGGCACGCCCCGCTGAGAGGCGCCCCGGCGGACGACGTACTCGATGGCCTGCGGTCCGCTGACCCGGCCACCGGGCAGTGCGGCGGTGCTGGCACCGCCACCGCCGATGCCCAGGCCCGCCAGGAACTTGCGGCCCAGATCCATCGTGGCCGACGCGGCCTGCTGGGTGAACGCCAGAGATGCCTGCGCGACAGCGACTGGATCACCGGGCGCCCCCGCGCTGAGGATTTTGGGCAGGGTTGGATCCCAGCCCTCCTCGGCGGTGGCCGGCGAGGCGAGACTCACTGCCATCGCGGCGGTGACCACCGTCATCGCAAGCGCACTTAGAGCGCGAGATAGATTGCGCCGCATCGGATTCACTCCGTTACCACTCCACATAGCGCACCACGAACGGCGTCATGCCGCTGGTGCGAACCGGGGAGATCTTCACGAATGACCCGGTATAGGGCGCCTCGATCATCTGACCGTTACCCAGGAAGATCGCCACATGCTGGCTGCCGTTGGGGCCCCAGAAGATCGCGTCCCCGCGACGCATCTGCGCAGACGGAATCTTGCGGCCCATGTTGTACTGCGAGCCCGAGTAGTGCGGCAGCTTGATGCCGGCGCCGGCGAAGGCGTAGAGCACCAGGCCCGAGCAGTCGAAGCCGACGGTGCCGGCGCCGGAGTCGATACCGCGGCTGGGACCGGCGGCGTTGCCGCCACCCCACGAATACGGCACCCCGATCTGGGACTGCGCCCGTTTGATGACGTATTCGATGGCCTGGTTGCCGTACACCAGCGGGATGCCGCCACCGTTGGTGATACCGGTATCGGTGGGCTTGAGGATGCCCAGCTGCTGGAGGAACTGCTTGCCCAGATCCTGAGTCACCTGCATCGAGTTCATCGCGATCTGCAGCACCGCGTTGATGATCTGAACCGGGTCCCCGGAGAGGAAGGCGCTCGGGATCGCCGGCAGGGTGAGGTCCCACTCGGCGGGACTGCCGTAGGGCACCTTGACCGTGTTCGCGGGGCCGGAGCCCGCCGCAGCCGGATCCCACCGGTCACCGGTGGCCGGGCCGGCCGCGGCGGCGGGCACCGCAGCGGAACCGGGGACACTCGCGGCGGCCGGGGCCGCGGGCGCTGACCACGCCCGAGCGTCGTCGAGTTTCTTCTGTGCGACAGTGCGTTCGGCCGCGAGCCGGTCGATCTCGGTCTGCTGTTCCCGGAAGGTCGCCTGGGCCTGGGTCAGGGCCGCAACCGCCGCATCCTGGCTGGCCTGAGCGCTTGCGACGGCCTCGTCGGCCTTCTTCTTGGCCAGCCGCGCCGCGGCATCGGAGTTGACCACCTCGATACGGGCCTGCTGCAGCCGGGCCATCACCTTCTGCGAACTCAGCGCCAGTGTCTGCCCGGCACTGGCCGTGGCGATGATGTCGTCGGGGGTGCGCGCCATGACCAGCGACGCCGACGGGCCGTTGATGTAGGTAGCCGCGGCGAACGCATCGAAGCGCTGCTGGGCGGCGTTGATCGCAGCGGTGGCGTCATCGACCGCCCGCTGGGTCGAGTCGATCTGCTGCTGGGCCGCCGCGGCGGCCTGCCGCGCTTCGGAGACCTCAACGATCGCCTTGTTGACACTTTCCTGTTGCATCTGAACCCGCGCACCGACGTCCTGCAGGCGCTGGTTGGCCTCGGCGACGTCAGCAACCAGGGCAGCCAGGCTGTTGGGCGCCTGATCCGGTTCAGCCTGCGCGAGTCCCGGAATGGAGAGCGTCATCGCGATGCTGAGGGTCAACGGGCAGACCAAGCGGCCGACGTGACGTGCCGCCGGCCATACCGAAGAGTCGCGTTGGACACGCTGGGAAGGTCTCACCCGAGATCTCATCGACTCTGACTCCTAAGCTCCGCATTGGTCACGCCAGTAACTCAAGTCACATGAGCCACTTCAATAACATTGGTGACAATGGCACCGTAAGCCACATTGGTCGCAGCGGAAACCGGAGGCAAGAATTACAGTTTTGTAATTCGGAAGATGTGACCTGACGGTTATCTTAGGCACTTGCCAGAGATAGGAATCAGCCCTGCTGAACCGGGCTTTCCGCCCCCCGCCGACTGTTTGCTAGCCGTTGCAGAATCCGGGTCGCCGCGACGGCCCCGGCGACCACGATCAACAGCCCGATGGTGAATTCCGTCCACGGGAAAATGGGCGTATCCAACTGATCCACGAAATTCTGTGCGCCCTGCACCGGATTGGGCGCAAGTTTGGCGACATCCTGGCCGGCTTCGAGCAGCACCCGGTCGTAGGTCGTGCTGTAACTGCCGGCCCACCCGGGGCTGAGCACGAGCACGGTGGAGTCGGGGTGCGCCTGGCCGATCCGGGTGGCGATATCGCGCAACGGGGTATCGATCGGTGGGCTCTTCTCCATCACCACGACCTTGAGATCCACCCCGCGATCACGAGCGCCGGCAAGGACCTTCTGCAGTCCGGCCACATCGGCGGCCGGGGCGGCCACCCCGTCGGCCGCGACATCGGCCTGCACCTTGGCCATGCAGGTGTCCAGCGGCGTGTCGACGGCGAGCCCGACCGCACTGCAGACCTCAACGGGGATGTAGGTCGGGGCGTGCGGGGTTGTCACGAACCCAGACCGTACCGGCTGACGTCCCCCTGTGGTGGCAGCACGCGCCGATGAGGACGAGACTGTTGCCTAGGGAGGCCGCCGGTCCCCTCTGTGGGCACCGCACCCGCACCGTTAGTATCCGACCTGCCCGGCAACTGATCGGTGTTGACGGGCTCACCGAGCCGGGAGTTGATGTGAGCAGCGCAAATTCTTCCCTGAACTCATTCGGGGCACGCGACACCCTGAAGGTCGGGGACAACAGTTACGAGATCTACCGCCTTGACGCGGTTCCCGGCACCGAGAAGCTGCCCTACAGCCTCAAGGTCCTCGCTGAGAACCTGCTGCGCACCGAGGACGGCGCCAACATCACCGGTGACCACATCCGGGCGATCGCGAACTGGGATCCCGCGGCGCAGCCGAGCATTGAGATCCAGTTCACCCCCGCACGGGTGATCATGCAGGACTTCACCGGCGTCCCGTGCATCGTCGACCTGGCCACCATGCGGGAGGCCGTCACCACGCTCGGTGGGGATCCGGAGAAGGTCAACCCGTTGGCTCCGGCCGAACTGGTCATCGACCACTCGGTGATCCTGGACTTCTTCGGCAACGCCGGCGCGTTCGAGCGCAACGTCGAACTCGAATACCAGCGCAACGGCGAGCGTTACCAGTTCCTGCGCTGGGGCCAGGGCGCCTTCGACGACTTCAAGGTCGTCCCGCCCGGCACCGGCATCGTCCACCAGGTCAACATCGAGTACCTTGCGCGCGTCACCATGGTCCGCGACGGCGACGGGAAGAAATGGGCCTACCCGGACACCTGCGTGGGCACCGACAGCCACACCACAATGGTCAACGGCCTGGGCGTGCTGGGCTGGGGCGTGGGCGGTATCGAGGCCGAGGCGGCCATGCTCGGCCAGCCTGTGTCCATGCTGATCCCCCGCGTCGTCGGCTTCAAGCTGACCGGCGAGATCAAAGCGGGCGTCACCGCCACCGACGTCGTGCTGACCGTCACCGACATGCTGCGCCAGCACGGCGTAGTCGGTAAGTTCGTCGAGTTCTACGGCAAGGGTGTGGCCGAGGTGCCGCTGGCCAACCGCGCCACACTGGGCAACATGAGCCCCGAATTCGGTTCCACCGCAGCGATGTTCCCCGTCGACGCCGAGACCATCAGCTATCTGCGACTGACAGGACGCACCGAGGAACAGCTCGCACTGGTCGAGGCCTACGCCAAAACGCAAGGCATGTGGCATGACCCCGACCGCGAGCCGGTGTTCTCCGAGTACCTCGAGTTGGATCTGTCGACGGTGGTGCCGTCCATCGCCGGCCCCAAGCGCCCGCAGGACCGCATCGCACTCACAGACGCCAAAAACGCGTTCCGTAAGGACATCCACAATTATGTGGAGGAGAACAAGCCCACGCCGGAGACCAAACTCGACGAGGCAGTCGATGAGTCATTCCCGGCCAGCGACTCGGTGTCGTTGTCCTTCGCCGATGACGGTGCGGTGGACGCCCGGCCGTCGGCGGCCAACGGCTCGCATGGCCGGCCGAGCAAGCCGGTTCTGGTGCGGTCGGCCGACCGCGGCGAATTCGTCCTCGACCACGGCGCGGTGGTGGTCGCCGGGATCACCTCATGCACCAATACCTCCAACCCGACGGTGATGCTGGGTGCGGCACTGCTGGCCAAAAAGGCCGTGGAGATGGGGCTGACCACCAAGCCATGGGTCAAGACCAATATGGCGCCCGGCTCGCAGGTCGTCACCGACTACTACGAGAAAGCCGGGCTGTGGCCGTACCTGGAGAAGATGGGCTACTACCTCGGCGGCTACGGGTGCACCACCTGTATCGGCAACACCGGGCCGCTTGCCCCGGAGATCTCCAAGGCGATCAACGACAACGACCTGTCGGTGACCGCGGTGCTGTCGGGTAACCGCAACTTCGAGGGCCGGATCTCCCCCGACGTCAAGATGAACTATCTCGCATCGCCTCCCCTGGTGATCGCTTACGGCATCGCCGGCACCATGGACTTCGATTTCGAGTCCGACCCGCTGGGTCAGGACACCCAGGGCAATGACATCTTCCTCAGAGACATCTGGCCCACCCAGAAGGAGATCGACGACACCATCGCCTCCTCGATCAACCGGGAGATGTTCGTCGACAGCTACGCCGACGTGTTCAAAGGCGACGAGCGCTGGCGCAACCTGCCCACCCCGTCGGGCAACACCTTCGCGTGGGATCCCAAGTCCACCTACGTGCGCAAGCCTCCGTACTTCGACGGCATGCCCGCCGATCCCGTGCCGGTCTCCGACATCACCGGTGCGAGGGTTCTCGCGCTGCTGGGTGACTCGGTGACCACCGACCACATCTCCCCGGCCGGCGCCATCAAGAAAGGCACCCCCGCCGCCCAGTACCTGGAGGCCAATGGTGTCCAGCCTGCCGACTTCAATTCCTTGGGCTCACGGCGCGGCAACCATGAGGTGATGATCCGCGGCACGTTCGCCAACATCCGGCTGCGCAACCAACTGCTCGATGACGTCTCGGGCGGCTACACCCGCGACTTCACTCAGCCCGACGGCCCGCAGGCGTTCATCTACGACGCCGCGCAGAACTACGCGGCAGCCAAGATCCCACTGGTGGTGCTCGGGGGCAAGGAGTACGGCTCCGGGTCCTCGCGCGACTGGGCGGCTAAGGGCACCAGCCTGCTGGGTGTGCGCGCGGTGATCACCGAGTCCTTCGAGCGAATCCACCGCTCGAACCTGATCGGCATGGGAGTGATCCCGCTGCAGTTTCCCGCCGGGGAGTCGGCGGCGTCGCTGAAATTGGACGGCACCGAGGTGTTCGACATCACCGGCATCGAGGCGCTCAACACCGGCAAGACCCCGAAGACGGTTCATGTCACCGCCACCAAGTCCGACGGATCCACGGTGGAGTTCGACGCGGTGGTCCGCATCGACACCCCCGGTGAAGCCGACTACTACCGCAACGGCGGAATCCTGCAGTACGTGCTGCGCAACATGCTGCGGGCCAGCAAGTCGGCCTGAACCCCACCGGTTAGGCCAGTTCGATGAGGCTGGCGTAGTCCTCGGACCAGTAGTCCTCGGTGCCATCCGGCAGCAGCACCACCCGCTGCGGTTCGAGCGCCTCGGCCGCGCCCGGGTCGTGGGTCACCAGCACCACCGCACCGAGATAGCTGCGCAGCGCGTCGAGGACCTGTTCGCGCGATGCCGGGTCGAGGTTGTTGGTCGGCTCGTCGAGCAGCAGCACGTTGGCTGTGGAGGCGACCAGCCCGGCCAGCGCGAGCCGGGTCTTCTCTCCGCCGGACAGCGTGCCCGCCGGCTGGTCGAGTTGCGGGCCGGTGAACATGAACGCGCCGAGCAGGCTGCGTAACTCCTGCTCGCCGGTGTCGGGGGCGGCGTGGCGAATGTTCTCCCAAACCGTCGCGACCGAGTCGATGGTGTCGTGCTCTTGCGCGAAGTAGCCGATCTTGAGGCCGTGACCGGGTTCCACAGCGCCGGCGTCCATGGTCTCCACCCCGGCGATGAGCCGCAGCAGCGTGGTCTTGCCCGCCCCGTTGAGTCCGAGCACCACCACCCGCGACCCTCGGTCGATAGCCAGGTCGACCCCGCTGAACACCTCCAGTGACCCATAGTTCTTCGTCAGGCCCTTCACGACCAGCGGTGTGCGACCGCACGGCGCGGGTGTCGGGAACCGGATCTTGGCGACCTTGTCGGTGGCGCGCTCATCATCGAGGGCAGACATCATCCGCTCGGCGCGGCGCAACATGTTCTGCGCAGCAACGGCTTTGGTGGCCTTGGCGCCCATCTTGGCGGCCTGGGTGCGCAATGCCGATGCTTTCTTCTCTGCGTTGGCGCGTTCGCGGCGACGACGCTGCTCATCAGTGGCCCGGGCGTCGAGATACTTCTGCCACCCCATGTTGTAGACGTCGGCCTCGCCGCGGACGGCATCGAGGAACCACACCCGGTTGACGACGTCAGCAAGTAGTTCCACGTTGTGACTGATGATCACCAGCCCGCCGGTGTGCGACTTGAGGAAGTCACGAAGCCAGCCCACCGAGTCGGCGTCGAGGTGGTTGGTCGGCTCATCAAGCAGCAGCGTGGTGGCCGAACCCGTCCCGGAGTCGCTGGCGGCGAACAATATGCGCGCCAACTCGACGCGGCGGCGCTGGCCGCCGGACAGGGTCCGCAGCGACTGGGTGAGCACCCGTTCGGCCAGGCCCAGGCTGGCGCAGATCCGTCCGGCCTCACTCTCGGCCGCATAGCCACCCAGGGCGGCGAATCGTTCCTCGAGATTGCCGTACCGGCGCACCGCCTTCTCCTGCTCGGCCGCGCCGACCACCTCGGCCATCAGCACCTGCTGTTTCTCGAGATCCGCCAGCAGGGTGTCCAACCCGCGGGCCGACAGCACCCGGTCGCGGGCCAGAACGTCGAGGTCCCCCTCCCGGGGATCCTGCGGAAGGTAGCCGACCTCACCGGTGCGGATCACCGTTCCCGCGTAGGGCTCGGCCTCCCCCGCCAGGATCCGCATCGTCGTGGTCTTGCCGGCGCCGTTGCGCCCCACGAGTCCGATGCGGTCCCCGGGCTGGATGCGCAGCGCTGGGCCCTCGGCCAGCAGAAGCGTGCGCGCGCCGGCGCGGACCTCGAGGTCCGTTGCGGTGATCACGGGGTCCTACTTCTCGTCGGTGAAAACCGGGGCACGCTTCTCGGCGCGCGCGGCGACCGCTTCTTCGAAGTTGGCGGTGAGCAGGCGCACATAGAGTTGCCCGAGGCCTTCGGCCTGCATGTGTCCCTCCAGGGTACTGGCGTCCAGGCCCGTCCACAGCGTGCGCTTGGTGAGCTCGGTGCCGGGACGGGAGAACCCCGCGATCCGGGCCGCGATCTCATAGCAGGTGCTCAGCAGCTGCTCGGCGGGTACCTGGCGGGACACCAGTCCGATCCGTTCGGCCTCGGCGGCGTCCACGTCACGGCCGGTGAGCATGATCTCGAACGCCCTCGACGATCCGATGGCCCGCGGAAGCAGGTAGCTCAGCCCAAGTTCACTGGCCGTCAGGCCGTTGTTGATGCCGGCCGCCCGGAAGTAGGCATCGCTCGCGGCCACCCGGATGTCGGCGGCCAGGGCCAGGCACAGGCCACCGCCGATGGCGGCCCCGTTGACCGCGGCGATGATCGGCTGGTGCAGCCGCCGCATCGCCAGAATGACCTCGTCGAGGATCTCCATCGAGCGCAGGGCGTAGGTCGGCCGGGTGAGTCCCTGCACGTGCGGCACCGAGCCGGCGGACTTGTGGTCGGCGCCGGAGGAGAAGCCTCGACCGGCACCGGTGAGCACGACGACCCGGACATCGTTGTCGTGGGTCAGCCCGACGAGCGTGTCACGCAGCGGGAGCATCACGTCGAACGCCATGGAATTCATCCGCTCGGGTCGATTCAGCGTGACCAGCGCGATGTGGGGTTGCGGGCGCTCGACGAGGACGAAATCGGACTCACTCACCGCCCGAACGCTACCTCTCCCGTCCAGCACCTCCCGAGATCTACCGCAAGGTCGCCGATCCGGCCGCAGCCACAGCCCTGAGGTCGATGTGGGGGAAGGCGATCCGAGATCCGTCGTCGGCGTTTGCTCGGCGGCGGCTGCCTCCAGGTC
>JAIOQK010000125.1 GCA_021413425.1 Mycobacterium sp. | reverse complement strand
GAGGTGGGCAGCTTGCCCTTGGTGAGCACCCAGCGGACCTCGTCGTCAAGGATCTCCGCGGCAGTCCCCGGGATGGTGTCCAGGCCCGCCTCGCGCAGGCTGATCAGCCAGTCGGAGATGCCCATTCCGCTCTTGGTGACTCCGTTGGAGATCTCCATCGGCGAGAACGCGTGCACGTGCATCGAGGGCACCCGCGCCTTGACCGCGCGCACCAACTCCGCATATCCGGTGACCGGAAGCTCCGGGTCGATACCGCCCTGCATACACACCTCGGTGGCGCCGGCGACGTGGGCCTCCCAGGCCCGATCGGCGACCTCGGTGACCGACAGCGAGAAGGCGTCCGCATCGTCCTTGCGCTGCGCGAAGGCGCAGAACCGGCAGCCGGTATAGCAGATGTTGTCGAAGTTGATGTTGCGGTTCACCACATAGGTGACGTCATCGCCGACGACATCGCGTCTCAGCGAATCAGCAAGGGCGGCAACGGCATCCAGTGCGGGGCCGTCGGCGCACGCGAGTGCCAGATAGTCGGCGTCGCTGCAGCCCGCCGGGTCCCGTTCGGCCGCGCGCAGCGCCGACGCGACGTCGGTGTCGATGCGGGGCGGGGCCTGCGCAGCCAAATCGCCGACCCGGGCCCGGATGGACTCCCAGTCCCCGAAGGCACTCATCAGATCGCTGCGCGTCTCGGTGCGGCGGCCCTCGGCATCGATCGCGGTATGCAGATCCACCCGGCCCAGCGACTCGGCGGCCTCGTCGGGCTCCTGCCACGGCCGCCCGACGGGGTTGACGTCGCGGGCGAATCCGGTGACCGGGTCGGCCAGCGCCGCGACGTGCCCGGCCACCCGCGGGTCGATCCAGGCCGCCCCGGCCTGAACGTATTTGGGTTGCGCGGTGAGCCGCTGCACCAACTCGAATCCCGCCTCGGCGGTGACCTCGGCCAATTCGGCCAGGGCGGGCCACGGCCGTTCGGGGTTGACGTGGTCGGGCGTCAGCGGAGACACCCCGCCCCAGTCGTCGACCCCTGCCCCGAGCAGGGCAAGGCACTCGGGCCGGGACACCAGGTTGGGCGGTGCCTGGATGCGCATGTCCGGTCCGAGCACCAGGCGTGCCACCGCGACGGTTGCCAGGAAATCCTCGAAGTCGGCGTCCGGGGTGGCGGCCATCGCGGTGTGGTCCTTGGCGCGGAAGTTCTGCACGATCACTTCCTGGATGTGGCCGAACTCCTTGTGCAGCCGGCGGATCTCATGCAGCGTGTCGGCCCGTTCGGCCATCGTCTCCCCGATGCCGACCAGCAGACCGGTGGTGAAGGGGATGGACAACCGCCCGGCATCGGTCAGAGTCCGCAACCGGACCTTCGGGTCCTTGTCCGGGCTGCCGAAGTGCGCCAGGCCGCGGGTGGTGAAGAGCCGCTGCGAGGTGGTCTCGAGCATCATGCCCATCGATGGGGCGACCGGCTTGAGCCCGGACATCTCCGTCCAGCTCATGACACCGGGGTTGAGGTGCGGCAGCAGACCGGTCTCCTCGAGCACCCGGATCGCCATCGCCCGCACGTAGTCCAGCGTGGAGTCGTAGCCGCGGTGGTCCAGCCACTCGGCCGCCTCCGGCCAGCGCAGCTCCGGACGGTCCCCCAGGGTGAAAAGTGCTTCCTTGCAACCCAGTTCGGCGCCGCGTGTAGCCAGCGAGACGATCTCGTCCGGTTCGAGGTACATGCCCCGCCCCTCGGCGCGCAGCTTGCCGGGCACGGTCACGAACGTGCAGTAGTGGCAGGTGTCGCGGCAGAGGTGGGTGACGGGGACGAACACCTTGCGCGAGTAGGACACCGGCAACCCCCCGGCCGGCCCGCGGCGGGTGCTGGATGCCAGCCCGGCGTCGCGGACCCGGGCGGCACTGGCGCACAGGTCGGCCAGATCGTCGCCGCGGGCGGTAAGAGCGATCGCGGCCTCGTCGATGTTGAGGCTCACCCCGTCCCGCGCCCGGCGCAACACGCGCCGCAGCGCTGCTGCGGAGATCGGCATACCCCAAGGTTAGCCCGCGCTCACCGGTGCAGCGGCCTCGCATCTGCCGACGTGCGGCTAGTACACTCGCAACGGCTAACCAGCAAACGAATGAGGTGTGCGATGACCGGCTACCCGGTGGCGTCCGTCCGATCCCTGCTCGCCGTCGGCGCGTGCGCGGCCTCTGTGGCCACTGCGACGGTCGTCCCTGCACCGACGGCCTTGACGTCGGCGATGGCGGCGTCCCCCGCTGTTGCGCTCACGGCAGCCGTGACTCCACTGCTCGAACCGGTCAATATCGCTGCCGCCGCCGAGTATGCGCCCTCGGTCTGCTGCAGCAACCCGAGCGTGGATCCGCAGGCCGTGCCGCTCACCTCGGCCGGCAGCGTGATCATCAATACCTTCGACGCCCTTGAGCCGTGGGTGGCCTACGGATTCGAACTGGCCGACTACGCGCTGAGCTTCGTGCCGGGATTGTGGTGGATCGCACCAGCGATCGACCTGGCGTACTTCAGCATCGAGCCGCTCGTGCAGGCCGTCGTGTATAGCTTCGCCTATCTGATCGACGGGCAGTTCGCCGATATCGGGCCGACGCTGGCCCTCGGCGTCCAGGAAGCGGTGGAAAACTTCATCTTCTTCGGGATCGCCTGGATCGGCTCGCTGATCCCGCTGCCTCCGCTGCCGCCGTTCCCGCCGATCCCACCGTTCCCGACGGCCAGTGTCAGCGCGCCCGCCCAGGCCGTGAGCCGGACGGCCGCGGTCGCGGGAGCGGCCGCGACCGCCGAGGCCGAGATCGTCGAGGCCGAGATCGTCGCACCCGAGGAGGCAGTAGCGACATCGGCCCCGCGGTCCGCCAAGGCTTCCAGTGTTCGCGCCGCGGCTCGAGCGGCATCCGCCGTCACCCCGGCTGACGCGCCTGAAGTCCCGGCCGCCTCGGCCGCACAGGCCGGCGCCGAATCAGCCGAGCCGACCGCCGCGGTGGAGGCGACTGCCGATCGTGGCTCGGATCAGAAGGCCACCGGGAAAGCGGCGGCGAAGTCGGCGGCGCGCTCAGGCCGCTAGGCGTCGCATCCGGCGCAGCATCAACACCGGCGGCAGCCCACCGGCGATGAGCAGAACGAGCACCGAGTAGGCCAGCACCCCGGGGCCGCCGAACACCACATCGCCGCCGGGCCCGCCCAGGGTCAATGCCGCCACGGTGGCCAGCCAGGTCCACAACGGCAGCGCCGCAAGGCTTTTCGATGTGGTCCACTGCCCCGCCGCCCACACCAGCGCGACGTTGAGCGCACCGCTCAGCAGGGCGCTGACCGGAAGCGGAACCGCCCCGATGTAGGACGGCAGCAGCAGCGCGCCGGCTAGCGCGCAGATCACCCCGTCTACGCCGAGCAGCGCCAGAACGATGCGGCCGGCGCGCCCGTCACGCACCTCACTTGCAGAGGTCGGCGACTGAGTTCAGTCCTGTGTCGGCACGGGCGATCAGTTCCTTCTGAGCCGGGTCGGTGGATACCGCACCACCGAGGTAGTTCATGCCCATGGTCTGGATGTCGTTGGCGAAGGCGGTGACGGCGTCGGCGAGTTCCTTCGGCGTCTTGGCGTCGACCTGCGCCAGCAGGTAGTCGCCGCCGGCCAGCAGGGCTTGGCGGGCGTTGGTGGCGGCCAGAGGAGCGGGCAGCGGCTCGGGGCCGCCGTTGGTCTGCAGTTTGACCGCCTTGGAGACACTGTCGAACGCCGCGCACACCCGCGCCTTGCTGTCGCCGGTGAGTTTCACGCCGGGGGCGTTGTCCGAGGCGCTCTTGATCGCCCACAGCGACAGCACGGTGCCGACCACTCCGAGCAGCAGAGCCGCCGGGGCGATCCAGGCCGGGAAGCGACTCGGCTTCATGTAACTGTCCATGCTGAACGCCGGTTTGGTCTCCGGCACGTTCGGATTCTCTTCGGTCATCGCGCACTATCTCCTTTATCGGGCTAAATCTGTGAACCCTCGACGATGCACAGCACCTCGTCGAGAGTGGCGGTGTGCAGGGCGTC
>JAIOQK010000124.1 GCA_021413425.1 Mycobacterium sp. | reverse complement strand
CTCTGGCACTGGGACTTTCGACCCATGAGGGGAACCTGCTCAACGAGCATGTGGCCCACGACCTCGGTTTGACCTACACCGACCCGGCAGGTCTGCTGACCTGAGTCTCCCCGCCCGCCAGGGCGGTGACGATATGCGCGGCGGGACCGGTGGTGGTTTCACGCCACGCGGTGCCGGCCCACAGGCTGGTGCCGTTGGGATCCCCGGCAGCCAGTGATGCCGCCCTGATCGGAGCGGTGATCTGGTGCACCTGCGGGTAGCCCAGCGGAGCCAGGGCGTCGTAGCGGGCACTGAAATCGTTGGCCAGGCTCCGGGCGTAGCGGCCGGTGAAACAGGCGGTGACGACGGTGTCGGTGAACGCCGGGTCCACCAGTGCCTTCCGGTACACCGGATTGGTTCCGGCTTCGTCGGACAGCAGCAGTGCGGTGCCCACCTGGGCGGCCACCGCTCCAGCCTGCAGCACCTGAGTGACCGCGGCCGCATCACCGATGCCCCCGGCGGCCACGACCGGGATGCCCGCCCCCACGGTCTGGGCGAGTAACTCCAGCAGCCGGAGATCACCGGGCCGTTGGCCGGGGTCGAACACACTGCGGTGGCCGCCGGCTTCGGGGCCCTGCACGATCAGCGCACCGGCGCCGGCGCTCACCGCGTAGTCGGCTTCCTCCCGGCTGGTGACGGTGACCATGGTCAGCACCCCGAGCGCAGTGAACCGGGCCAACACCTGCGCCGTCGGGCAGCCGAAGGTGAATGACACCGCCTCGGGCACGGTGTCGGCGACCACCTCCAGCTTGGCCTGCCAGGCGTCGTCGTCGGGGCGGGGCTGCCCGGGCTCGACACCGAGGCGCTGTGCCAGCGGCTCAAGCGCGCGGCGGTAGGCGTCCACCTCCTCGGGTCCGGCAGCGCAGGGCTGGGGCACAAAGAGATTCACGCCCAGCGGGCCCGTCGTCAGGGATCGTGCGGCGGCGATGTCGTCAGCGAAGCGGGCCGCCGTCAGATAACCGGCGGCCAGGAAACCCAGTCCGCCGGCATCGGTGACCGCGGCGGCCAACGCGGGGGTGGTGGGTCCGCCCGCCATGGGCGCCCCGATGATCGGTACGGCGAGGTCGGTGAGGTCCAGCACCGCTGTCAGCCGGCGATGGCGCGAAGCGGCTGCGGTAGGGACCGTGTCGATCGGTAGGGCCCGAGCACAGCGGCCCCGTACCGTCCGGACAGCACCTTAGCCGCCACCGCGTTGACGTCCTCGAGGGTGACCTCGGCGATGTTGTTCAGCGTGCTGTCGACGCTGCGGTACTCGCCGTAGTTAATCTCACTGCGGCCGATCCGATTCATCCGCGATGCCGAATCCTCAAGTCCGAGAAGCAGACCGCCGCGCAGTGAGCCTTTGGCGATGTGGCACTCGGATTCGGTGATGCCGTCGCGGATCACGGTCTCGAGTACCTCGGCGGTCACCCGGGCCACTTCGTCGAAGCGCTCCGGAAGGCAGGCCGCGTAGACCGAGAAGGTGCCGCTGTCGGCGAAGGTGTCGATCGAGGAGTACACCGAGTAGGCCAGGCCTCGGGTCTCGCGGATCTGCTGGAATAGCCGGGAACTCAGGCCCCCGCCGAGGGCGGTGTTGAGCACCGACAGCGCCCAGCGGTGTTCCCAGTGCCGGCCCGGGATCCGTACGCCGAGGAACAGATGGGTCTGCTCACTGTCGCGGTGCACCAGGGTGAGATCGGGTCGGCCCGCTACGCGTCCGGTGCCCCTGCGGTGCGGTAAGGGTGGGCGGCCCTTGACCAGCCGGGCACCGAAGTGTTTCCGGACCAACTGCACGACGCGGTCGTGTTCGATGTTGCCGGCAACGGCCACCACCATCCGTTCCGGGATGTAGCGGCGGACGTGGAAGGAGTGCAACTGGTCGCGGGTCATCGCCGAGACCGAGTCGACGCTGCCGATCACCGGCCGGCCCACCGGGTGATCGCCGAACATCGACGACAGGAAGACGTCGCCGATGGTGTCCTCGGGGTCGTCGTCGCGCATGGCGATCTCCTCGAGGACGACATCACGTTCGAGTTCCACATCCTCGGGGGCGCACACACCGTTGAGCACGACATCGGCCACCAGGTCCACGGCCAGTTCGAGGTCGTCGTCGAGCACGTGCGCGTAGTAGCAGGTGTGTTCCTTGGCGGTGAAGGCGTTCAACTCCCCGCCGACGGCATCGACAGCCTGTGAGATCTCCACCGAACCCCGGGTGGGGGTGGCTTTGAACAGTAGGTGCTCCAGAAAGTGCGCGGCACCGGCCACACTGGGACCCTCGTCGCGGGAACCGACGTTGACCCACACCCCGACCGAGGCCGAGCGCACCGACGGCACGTACTCCGTCACCACCCGCAGACCTCCCGGCAGCACGGTGCGCCGCACCGCCGAGAGGTCCTGCGCCGGCACAGAGGAGCGCCGGCCGCCGCGAAGGCTAACTGCTGGCGGCCGCGGCATCGGCGGGCGCCGGTGCGGAGTCGCCGGAACCATTGGCACCGTCGGCGGTTTCGTCGGCCACCGGGATGAGCGAGATCTTGCCGCGGTTGTCGATATCGGCGATCTCCACCCGAAGCTTGTCGCCGACCTTCACGACGTCCTCCACCTTGGCGACCCGCTTGCCGCGACCCAGCTTGGAGATGTGGACCAGGCCGTCGCGGCCGGGCAGCAGGGACACGAATGCGCCGAAGTCGGTGGTCTTGACCACGGTTCCCAGGAACCGCTCCCCAATCTTGGGCAGCTGCGGGTTGGCGATGGCGTTGATCATGTCGATCGCCGCCTGCGCCGACGGACCGTCGGTGGCGCCGACGAACACCGTGCCGTCGTCCTCGATCGAGATCGAGGCGCCGGTCTGCTCGGTGATCGAGTTGATCATCTTGCCCTTGGGCCCGATCACCTCGCCGATCTTGTCGATCGGCACCTTGATCGCGGTGACGCGCGGCGCGTACGGGCTCATCTCGTCGGGCTCATCGATCGCCTCGGCCATGACCTCGAGGATCGTGGTGCGGGCGTCTTTGGCCTGGGCCAGCGCCCCGGCCAGCACGCTGGACGGAATGCCGTCGAGCTTGGTGTCCAACTGCAGCGCGGTGACGAAATCCTTGGTGCCGGCGACCTTGAAGTCCATATCGCCGAAGGCGTCCTCGGCGCCGAGGATGTCGGTCAGCGCGACGTAGCGCGTCTCGCCGTTGACCTCGTCGGACACCAGGCCCATCGCGATGCCGGCCACCGCCGCCTTGAGCGGCACACCGGCGTTGAGCAGCGACAGCGTCGAGGCGCAGACCGAGCCCATCGACGTCGATCCGTTGGAGCTCAGCGCCTCAGAGACCTGCCGAATGGCGTCCGGGAACTCCTCGACGCTGGGCAGCACCGGCATCAGCGCCCGCTCGGCCAGTGCGCCGTGTCCGATCTCGCGGCGCTTGGGCGAGCCGACCCGGCCGGTCTCACCGGTCGAGTACGGCGGGAAGTTGTAGTGGTGCATGTAGCGCTTGGACTTCTCCGGTCCCAGCGAGTCGATCTGCTGGGCCATCTTGACCATGTCGAGTGTGGTGACACCCCTGATCTGGGTCTCACCGCGCTCGAACAGCGCACTGCCGTGCGCGCGCGGGATGATCGACACCTCGGCCGACAGCGCCCGGATAT
>JAIOQK010000058.1 GCA_021413425.1 Mycobacterium sp. | reverse complement strand
TTTCGCGGCCTCGAGTGGGGTGTAGAGCTTGTCGCGGTCCACCAATGCGGCGGCTTCGCGGTATGCCTTGCTGTTCTTGCTCATTTAAATCCAATCATTTGTTGGGTTGTGGTCAGACGAGCCGAAGCGGGCTCTTCCACGTCAGCGCCGGGCGGCGCCGAAGTCTTTATTCGACCGTACTGTCGGGTCGATCCGCCTTCGCTACTCGACCGTGATACCCATCGACCGGGCGGTGCCGGCGATGATCTTGGCAGCCTGGTCGATGTCGTTGGCGTTGAGGTCGGCCTTCTTGGTCTCGGCGATCTCGCGAACCTGGTCCCAGGTCACCTTGGCGACCTTGGTCTTGTGCGGCTCCGCCGAACCCTTCTGCACACCGGCGGCTTTGAGCAGCAGCCGCGCCGCGGGCGGGGTCTTCAGTATGAAGTCGAAGCTGCGGTCCTCGAACACGGTGATCTCCACCGGGATCACGTTGCCGCGCTGGTTCTCCGTCGCGGCGTTGTAGGCCTTGCAGAACTCCATGATGTTGACGCCGTGCTGACCCAGCGCGGGACCCACCGGCGGGGCGGGGTTGGCCTGCCCGGCCTGGATCTGCAGCTTGATGAGGCCGGCGACCTTCTTCTTGGGAGCCATAGCGTGTTTCCTCTTCCTGACTAGATCTTGGCGACCTGGTTGAAGGTCAGTTCGACGGGAGTCTCGCGGCCGAAGATGCTGACGAGCACCTTGAGCTTCTGCTGTTCGGCGTTCACCTCGCTGATCGAGGCGGGCAGGGTGGCGAACGGGCCGTCCATCACGGTCACCGACTCGCCGACCTCGAAGTCCACCAGGATCTCCGGGCGCTCCAGGCTGGCCTCGGACGAGCCCGCGGAGCCGGCCGCCACCTTGCCGGTCTTCTTGCCCGCGCCCTGGGGCAGCAGGAACTTCACCACGTCATCCAGCGAGAGCGCGGTGGGTCGCGAGGTCGCGCCGACGAACCCGGTAACCCCGGGGGTGTTGCGCACGGTGGACCAGGATTCGTCGATCAGATCCATGCGCACCAGGATGTAGCCCGGCAGCACCTTGCGGTTGACCTGCTTGCGCTGGCCGTTCTTGATCTCGGTGACCTCTTCGGTGGGCACTTCCACTTGGAAGATGTAGTCGCCCACGTCGAGGTTCTGCACGCGGGTCTCGAGGTTGGCCTTCACCTTGTTCTCGTAGCCGGCGTAGGAGTGGATGACGTACCACTGACCCGGTTTGCCGCGCAGCTCTTTCTTGAGCGCCTCAGCGGGGTCGAGATCCTCTTCGGGGACCTCGACAGGCTCGGCCACGGTCTCGTCGATCACGTCGACGGCCTCGCCTTCGGGGCTTGTCACGGTAATCAGTCCTCTCTACAAACAAATATCGTGTGCGGCTCTAGCCGAACACCTGCAGCATCAGCTTGGCCAGACCCAGATCCACCAGTCCGATCAGCACGGTCATGAAGGTCAGGAACACCAGCACGACGATGGTGTAGTTGACCATCTGCTTGCGGTCGGGCCAGATGACCTTCTTCATCTCCGCCACGACCTGGCGGATGTAGGTCACGATGAAGACGAACGGGTTGCGGCTGGACCCCTCAGAGGCCTTCGCCTTCTTGACCTTCTTGCCATTCTTGCTCGAGTCCAGCGACTCGAACTCCTCGGTGAGGGCCTCGTCGTCGGTCCGCTCGGCCAGCGCCACACCGCCGTCGCGGGTGCGGGACCGTTTGCCGGTGGGGCGCAGTGGCCCGGTGGGCAGCCCGGTGGGCACCGCGCCGGTCGTCGTGTCGTCGCCTGCGGCGTCTGGGTCGCGCTCGTCGCTCACCGCATGCTCCTTCGTGTGGTCTGGGGCCGCGTTCTCGGCGCAGCCCTACGGGTATTCCTAAGTCTATTCAGTTCAGCAGGGGCGACAGGACTTGAACCTGCAACCTGCGGTTTTGGAGACCGCTGCTCTGCCAGTTGAGCTACGCCCCTTCACACAGTTCGCGCGCTCCCCGTTTCGGTCCAGCCGAACCGACGGACAGCGCGCGTACGTGGGAAAACTCCAGTCCAGAGTGTAGCGCGACACCCCGGGGAGTTACTAATCCTCGTGGGCGTCGGGCCTGCGCAGCACCTGGCCGGTTTCGGGGTCCCAGCTGGCCGAGATGCTGACCTCACCCTGGTGGCCCATGAGCGTGGTGAAGGCCTCCATCACCACCTCGCCGGTCTCCGCATCGGTCAGCACGTTGCGGGAGGTGACGATGTCGGCGCCGAAGCGCTCCTCGACGGAGTCGATGTGCATGGCGCCGAGCAGGATGTCGCCGTCGAAGAGCGGGCGATGGAACGTGAACTTCTGGTCCACCTGGACGACCTGCAGGGTTTCCAGGCCCAGGTCCACATGCTGGAAGAAGTCGCGCTGGATCATGATCGCCAGGATCGAGATGAAGGTCAGCGGGGCCACCACGCGGTCGTGTCCAAGCTCGCGGGCCGCATCGACGTCGAGGCTGGCTGGGTCGGTCGCCTTGATCGCCTTGGCGTATTGGCGGATCTGCTCGCTGCCCACGCAGAACCGGTGGGGGTAGTGCCAGACCATCCCCCGGATATCGGTTTTCAGAGCCATCTCAGGCCAGCTTCGCCACTGCGACAGCGCGGCCGAATATCTTCTTGCCGCCGTGGGTGGCGGTCAGCGCGATGGTGACGGTCTTGGCATCCGGATCGACCGACTTCACCCGGCCGCTGAACACGATGTCGGATCCCACGCCGTCGTTGGGCACCGGCACGATGGCGGTGAACCGCACGTTGTACTCGGTGACCGCGCCCGGGTCGCCGATCCACGACGTGACGTAGCCGCCGCCGAGTCCCATGGTCAGCATGCCGTGGGCGATGGCGGTGTCCAGGCCGACCTGCTTGGCGATCTCGTCGTCCCAGTGGATCGGGTTGAGGTCGCCCGACACCCCGGCGTAATTGACCAGATCGGCACGGGTCAGGTTGACGACTCGTTCCGGCAATTCGTCGCCGACCTTGACCGAACTGAACTCACGCAGTGCCATCGTTGAAGCCACTTTCTCCGTCATCCTCACTCCGCCCGGCCAGCGTCGTGTAGTTCTCCTGCACTATCTCGCCATCCTGATTGGTGATGACGACCTTGTTGACGATGATGTCAGTACCGTGCGCCTGGCGGACGTCGTCGACGTAGACATCGGCGAACAGCGTGTCGCCGGCGACGACCGGCTTGAGGAACTTCAGCACCTGGTCGACGTGGACGATCTGCTTGTCGTTGAGACCGATATCGACGGCCTCGAAGAACGCCACCTGAGCGGTGTAGCCGAACACCGAGATGAACGTCAACGGCGGCACCAGAGAGCCGTAGCCGAGCACGGCTGCGGCGTCCTCGTCGAAGAACAGCGCGTCGGTGTTCTGGACCGCGTTGGCGTACTCGCGAACCTTCTCGCGCTCGACGAGGTAGTAGTCGGGGTGGCGGTAGTGCGTCCCGACGATCTTCTCGGAGAGGGCCAAGGTCAGCGGGACTCTTTGTGCGCCTGATGCTTGCCGCAGTTGGGGCAGAACTTCTTCAGCTCCAGCCGGTCTGGGTCGTTGCGGCGGTTCTTCTTGGTGATGTAGTTGCGGTGCTTGCACACCTCGCAGGCCAAGGTGATCTTGGGCCTCACATCTGTACTGGAAGCCACGTGGTGCTCTCTTTCGGGTCGCGCTCGTTCGTCTGCGTAGCGGTGGGGGGACTCGATCCCCCGACCTCACGATTATGAGTCGTGCGCTCTAACCAGCTGAGCTACACCGCCATGCCGGGGCCACCGCTGGTGCGGCGTCCGCCGAGCCCCCTAACGGAATCGAACCGTTGACCTTTTCCTTACCATGGAAACGCTCTACCGACTGAGCTAAGGGGGCCTGACCCGCGCCGCGGGCCGTGGGAAAGGGTACCGCCTGCGCCGCGGCGTGACCAAACCGGCTAGCGGGCCGCACCGCGTGTCGGCCGGGCCGTCGCGCTGGCCTTTTTGGCTCCCGGAGCGGCCTCGGAGGCGGCGGCCTTGGCGGGCTTGGCGGGCTTGGCGGGCTTGGCGGCCGCGGGCCTTGCCGTGCGGGCGGCTGCTCGGGCTTCCCGGGCGGGGCGGGCCGCAGCGCCGGCGGTGCGGGGTGCGGTGCGGGCGCCGGCCGCCGCGGTCTGCGGCAGCGGCGGTAGCGGCGGCAGCCCGAAGAACACAGCCTCCGCGGAGACCCAGTTGTAGCCGATGTCGTACAGCGTGCTGCCGTAGTCCGCGGTCGCTGCGAGGAAGTTCAGCGGATCCTGCACCACCGCGGCCAGGTAGTTCACCGTCGCCTCGATGACCGGCTGGATGCCCTGGAAGTAGTTGATGTTGATCTGCGCGGCGATCGGCCCGCCGATGAGTGGGACGGCGTTGACGAGGTAGGACACCCCGCCGACGGCTTCCTGCACCACCGGGGTGATCGCGTAGTAGATGTCCTGACCGATGCCGGCGAGCGCAACGTCGATCACCTGGACACGCGGTGGCGCCGGCAGTTCTGTCGGGGCCACGACTGCGGGGGTGAGCGCAAGCACGCCGGCGGCGGCCAGCGCCACCCCAGGCGTCAACCGTGGACGGGCGGGGTTGATCAGCACGGCGGGAAGCTTAGCCCGCTGCGCCGCCTCGCGATTTCGCAGCAGCCTTACCGGCCTGGCCTGCGGCCGCCTTGTCGGATCCCCGAGACTCGCCCGCGCTGGGGGCAGCATCGACCACATCGGCGGCCTCTGACTCGGCGGCAGCCGCGGGCGCGGCCACGCCGGCGGCCGGGCGGTCGGCGCGGACCGCGGAGGCGCGGCTGGTGGCACGCGGCGCCTCGACGGCGACGGCCTCGGGAGCCTCGACGGCCGCGGCCGGGCTCGGCGCGGTGGCACCGCCGCGGGTCGGTGCCTTCACCGAGGCCAGTGGCGGCGGGGCCGGGATCGGCGGGAACGGCGGCAGGCCGAAGAATTGCGCCTGGTCCGAGGCCCAGTTGTAGCCGATGTAGCCGAGCTGGCTGAAGTAGGTGGCGCCGTAGGCGATCAGGTTGACCGGGTTGGCGATGATGTCGGAGATGACGTAGACGGTGTTGGCGATCACCGGCTGAATGAGTCCGAAGTAGTTGATGCCCACCTGGTCGGCGATCGGCGGGCCGATCACCGGGACCAGCGCGATCCAGTACTGCGCCGAAGTCACGGTGTACTGGACGAACGTGGTGATCTCGTTGTAGATGTCGCGGCCGATGCCGGCCAGCTGGATGTCGGAGATCTGCACCATGGGCACGTCGGCCAGGGGCGCGGCCAGGCTCGTCGGGGCCGGTGCGACCACCGAGGGGGCCAGTGCCAGCACGCCCGCGGTGGCCAGCGCCGTGCCGGGAACGAGAAGCGAACGGGTCGAAAGATTCATCAGGACTCCTAGTAGTGCGTTCAGCGCAACGCGATTATTTCAGCACACCGCCGACCCGGAACGGAACCGCCACGCTATGCACAGTCCGGACTTCATCCACAGGCGTGACTCGGCGGGGTTCTCGTGTCCCCGCCGAGCGATATCATTCGAACATGTTTTCGATTTCGGTGGCGGAGGCCCTCCTCGCCCTCGATGCCGCAGTACAGGCGTTGGGCGCCGTTGACCTCGACGCGCTGCCGGTAGCCGAACTGCTGGCTGTGGTGGAAGGGGTGGAGACCGGCCGGCGCCGGGTGACCGCCCTGGCGGGTGACGTTGCCTCCGCAGTCGATCGCCGCGATCTCACCGAATTGGGCGGCCGGGCCTTCACGGTTGTTGCCGATGTGGCCCGGCTCAGCCCGTCCGAAGCCCGCCGCCGGTTGCGCGATGCCGCGCAACTCTCCCCGCGCAGCACCGTGACCGGGCAGCCCCTGCCCCCGCAGTTACCGGCCACCGCGAAAGCCTGGGATGCCGGCCTGCTCGATCCCGAGCACCTTCGGGTGATCCAGAGCTTTATCCGCGAACTGCCCCTGGGCCTCGACCCTGCCGAGATCGACAAAGCCGAGGCGTTCCTGGCGGAGAAGGCTGCGGAGTTGCGGCCCGACCAGTTGAAGTCCGTCGCAGACCGGTTGGCGATCACGATCAACCCCGATGGGCGGTTCACCGACGAAGATCGGGCGCGCAGGCGGGGCTTCAGCTGGTGGGGCCGCCAGCGCGCGGACGGCATGAGCGAAGGCCGCCTGATCGCGACTCCGGAACTCCGCGCCACCATCGACGCCCTGTTCGCGAAATTCGCCGCGCCCGGAATGTGCAACCCCGCCGACGAGACACCGGCGGTCAATGACGAACCCACCCCCGACGCCGTCGACGGCGATGTGCGCACACATTCCCAGCGCCAGCACGACGCACTCTGTGCGCTCCTGCGCAGCCAGTTGGGCGACCCGCGAATAGGACAGCACAACGGACTGCCTGTCACCGTGATCGCAACCGCAACGGTCGAGCAACTGTGCTCCGGGGCCGGGCACGCCGTCACCGGGGGCGGCAGTCTGCTGCCGATGAGCGATCTGATCCGGATGGCATCCCACGCCTGGCATTACCTATGCATCTACGACAAGCATTCCCAACGGCCGCTCGACCTCGGGCGCAGCAAGCGGATCGCCTCCGCCGACCAGCGGATTGTGTTGCATGCACTGGAACGCGGTTGCACCAGACCGGGGTGCACCGTCCCGGGCTACCGCGCCGAGGTACACCACACCGATGAGTGGGCCGACGGCGGCAAGACCGACATCGACGATCTCACCTTCGCCTGTAAAACCGACCACG
>JAIOQK010000079.1 GCA_021413425.1 Mycobacterium sp. | reverse complement strand
CTTCGGGGTGATCGGGGTGATGCTGCTGATCGTCTACCGCTCGATCGTCACCGCGTTGCTCACCCTGGTGGCGGTCGCGATCCAGGTGGCCGCCGCCCGCGGCGTGGTCGCCTTCCTCGGCCACGTCGGCCTCATCCCGCTCTCGACGTATGCGACCAACCTGCTGACGCTGCTCTGCGTCGCGGCCGCAACGGATTACGCGATATTCCTGCTGGGTCGATACCAGGAGGCGCGCCAGAACGGGGAGGATCGCCAGGCCGCCTACTACACGATGTACCGCAGCACCGCGCACGTGATCATCGCCTCGGGCCTGACGGTCGCCGCCGCGGTCTTCTGTCTGCGCCTCACCCGCACGCCCTACTTCCAGAGCCTCGGCATCCCGGCGGGCACGGGTGTGCTGGTCACCCTGGTGGGCTCGCTGACACTGACGCCCGCGGTCATCACGATCGGTAGCCATCTCGGATTGTTCGACCCCAAGCGCGCCATGCGCACCCGCGGCTGGCGGCGCATCGGCACCGCCATCGTCCGCTGGCCCGGCCCGGTTCTGGTGACCTCGATCGCGGTGGCGCTGATCGGGCTGCTGGCCCTGCCCGGATACAAGACCTCCTACGACGCCCGCCACTATCAGCCGGACTGGGCGCCGGCGAAGGTCGGCTACACCGCCGCCGAGCGGCACTTCACCGCGGCCCGGCTCAACCCCGAGGTGCTGATGGTCGAGACCGACCGCGATCTGCGCACTCCGGCCAACATGATCGTGCTGGAGCGCATCGCCAAGGAGGTCTTCCGCACCCCCGGGGTGGCGATGGTGCAGTCCATCACCCGGCCGCTGGGCACCCCGCTGGACCACACCTCGCTGGGCTTCGCGATGAGCGCGCAGTCTTCCGCACAGATCCAGAACCTGCCGTTCCAGCAGGCCCGCGCCGATGATCTGCTCGAGCAGGTCGCCGAGATATCGCGGTCGATCACCCTGCTGCAGCAGCAGTACGAGTTGCAGCAGCAGGCCGCCGCCGCCACCGACGAACAGGTCACCTCCTTCGAGGACACCTTTGAGACGGTCAAGGACCTGCGCGACAAGGCCGCCAACTTCGACGACTTCTTCCGGCCGCTGCGCAACTACTTCTACTGGGAGCCGCACTGCTTCGACATCCCGTTGTGCGCGGCGTTGCGATCAGTCTTCGACGCCCTCGACGGCGTCGACAAGCTCTCCGATCAGTTCGGCAAGGTCACCGACAGCCTGAACAAGCTCAACGCCCTGCAGCCCCAACTGCTGGCGCTGATCCCCGAGCAGATCGCCATCCAGGAACGCAACAAGGCACTCGCCGAGACCAACTACGCCACCCAGTCGGGAATCCTGGAACAGTCCGCAGCGGCGTTGGAGAACGCCGACGCGATGGGCAGGGCGTTCGACGAGTCCAAGGACGACAGCACCTTCTATCTGCCGCCCGAGGTGTTCGACAACTCGGAGTTCAAACGCGGCATGAAGCTGTTCCTGTCCCCGGACGGCAAAGCCGCGCGGATGATCATCACCCACGACGGCGATCCCGCTACGACACAGGGCATTTCGCATATCGACCCGATCCGCCAAGCCGCGGAGGAGGCGCTCAAGGGCACACCGCTGGCCGGGTCGAGCATCTACATCGCCGGCACCGCGTCGGGGTTCAAGGATGCCCGGGACATGGCGAACTACGACCTGATGATCGTCGTCATCGCCGCGGCCAGCCTGATCCTGCTGATCATGCTGTTCGTCACCCGCAGCGTGGTGGCCGCCCTGGTGATCGTGGGCACCGTCGTGCTGTCACTCGGCGCCTCGTTCGGGCTCTCGGTGCTGATCTGGCAGCACCTGCTGGGCATCGAGCTGTACTGGATCGTGCTGGCGCTGGCCATCATCATCCTGCTGGCGGTGGGGTCTGACTACAACCTGTGGGTGATCTCCCGGTTCTAGGAGGAGATCGGGGCGGGGCTGAACACCGGTCTGATCCGGACGATGGCAGGCACCGGGTCGGTGGTCACCGCCGCGGGCCTGGTCTTCGCGTTCACCATGTGCGGCTTCATCTTCGGCGAGCTGATGGTGCTGGGCCAGATCGGCACCACCATCGGCATCGGCCTGATGTTCGACACCCTGATCGTGCGCTCGTTCATGACGCCATCCATCGCCGCCCTGCTGGGCCGCTGGTTCTGGTGGCCGCTCAAGGTGCGTCCGCGCCCGGCCAGCACCATGCTGCGGGCCTACGGCACCCGCGAGTCGGTGCGGGAACTGCTGCACGACGACGCCGACAAACCAGACGGCGAAAAAGAAGTTGTGCCGGCCGGCGACCGCCCGCTAACCTGATCCCCATGTTGTTCGCCGCTGCGCATCACGCCGCCGCTCGTCAGTCCGTGGACTGGAGCGTCTGCTAGCGCACGCACTCAACCCCAGGCCACGGACGAGGAGTTCGTGGCCTTTTTTGTGTCCGCCCACTGTTGTATCCGTCCAGAGAGGAAGTGCTCATGCTGCCGTGTAACAGCGACCCCGACCTGTGGTTTGCCGAGCACCCCGCCGACCTGGAGCAGGCCAAGGCGGCGTGCAACGACTGCCCGATCCAACGGCAGTGCCTGTCCGCCGCACTCGAGCGCGCCGAA
>JAIOQK010000057.1 GCA_021413425.1 Mycobacterium sp. | reverse complement strand
CGCACCGTCGAGCATCGAGTACTCGGTGTGGTTGTGCAGATGCACGAATGATCCGGCCATAGGCCCGTCAGTCTAGGGCCGGGCGGGGACGCACCCGGCGTGTCGAGCGTCGTGTCCCGAGGGTGTCGCCCGGCTCAGGCGTCGTCACGCAACATCCGGGCCACTTCGGCCGCCTGTTCCTGGGTGAGCTCACCGGACAACTGCAGCACCTGGCCGTCGATCGGAGCACTGATCTTGGGTCCCCAGACCACCGTGCCGTCCCGCACGAAGGCCACCTGCTGGCCCACCCGGCCCGCGGTGAACTGGGCGAACTGCTGCGATGACTCCCCGGTCATGGTCATCTGCACCACCTGGGCGCCGGTCAGCGGGTTGAGGTAAGCGTCCACCTTGGTCAATTGCAGCCGCAGCGCCTCAGGTTGCAGTTCGTAGACGGCGGTCCGGGTGATGTCGCAGATCCGGGCAGGCGCCTCCGGCGGCGTGGGCTCCGGCGGCGGGCACTGCTCGGGCGTGGTGACGAACGCGCTGACCACCGGCCGTACCGGGAGCGGCTTGATGGTCAACACCGGCGGTGCGCTGGTCGGAGCCGTGGTCTCGGTCGGCTCGGCATCGCGGCCGAAGATCGCCGCGAGCGAGCCGCTGAACGGGGTGACCGCGATCGCGGCCGCGGCGATCGCCGACAGCACCACGAGAGTTATCCGGCGGCCGCGGGACTTGGAATCGGTCATGATGCGTGCAAGGTACCCGTCCGCGAGTCCGAGTGGGAGCGGTAGGTCCGCGACACCACATCGGCGGTGAACACGGCCAGCGCCAACCAGATCAGCGCGAATCCGGCCCACCGGGTCGCCGACATGGGCTCGTTGCCCACCACCAGACCCCATGTCATCTGCATCGACGGGGTCAGATACTGCAGCAGGCCGATGGTCACCAGCGGTATTCGCTGAGCGGCGGCTCCGAACAACAGCAGTGGGATCGCGGTGACCGGACCGCACAGCAGCATCAGGGCGATGTGGCCGGATCCGTGGTTGGTGAAGTGCGCGGCGCCGCTGCTCTGCAGGAACACCAGGTAACCGAGCGCGAACGGCGCGGCGATGGCGGTCTCCATGGCCACGCTGACCCGAGGATCCACCGGGACGATCTTCTTCACCGCGCCGTAGAGCCCGAAGGACAGGGCCAGGCCGAGCGCGACCAGAGGGACGCCCCCGACACCGGCCGAGAACAGGACCACGGCGGCCACGGCGATGAGCAGGGCCACGCCCTGAGCGCGGTTGAGCCGTTCGGCGAAGAACACCACCCCGAGCACCACGCTGACCAAGGGCGTGACGAAATAGCCCAGCGCGGCGTCGACGACGTGTCCGGAGTTCACCGCGTAGATATAGATGACCCAGTTGGTGGAGATCAGCGCCGAGGCGCAACCCAGCAGCAGCCAGGTGCGTCTGCTGATCCGGCGCACCGCAGCGACTTGCCGGCCCAGCACCAGGATCACCGCCATCAGTGCGAGGGTCCACACCACACGATGGGCCAGGATCTCGACCGCACCCGCCGGCTTGAGCAGTGGGAAGAACGCCGGGAACACCCCCCAGGAGGCATAGGCGCCCAGGCCGTACAGCAGGCCGCGGGAATCACCGCCGCGCTGCGGAGTCAGGGAAACGACGGTCGCCGGACCCACCGGCTCATTCCGGGCACCTCGGTTCAGTGACATCCTCAGTGGCGGGTCATATTGGTAAGGGGGCCAGGAAAGCTGGAACGATCCCCACCGGGATCAACGCCAGCGCAATCACGCTCACGACGAATGCTCGCGTCGAACGCTGGGTCGGCGGTGTGTCGACCTCAGGCTGACTGCTCGCATAAAGCAGATACACGATCCCGATGTTCAATGAGATCGTCACCCACCATCGAACCCAGTCGACGCCGGTCATGAAGACCGGCACCGTTAGGCAGAAACCGATCAGGACGGCGATCCACTGCTGCCGCAACAGCATCCACATCCGCCGCGGCGGAACACCGGAAACCCAACTGATCGCCAGAATGGTAATCACGAGCACTCCAACGCCGTAGACGGTGTTCACGATCATCCCGGCCGCCCCGAGCCGACCGACGTAACGAATGCCGTCGAGGAAGTCACGGTCGTAGAACGGCGTGATGTTACGACATGTCCAGTCGTGGTAGTCGTCGTAGTAACGGAAACCGCTGAGCAGTTGGCCGATCGTGGGCTTTCCGGCGAGCGGATTGTTCACCTGGGCGTGCGGTACGAGTGCGCACAGTTCCTCGGAAACTCCGTGCCTGCCCAACAGCGCCACGATCAGCGCTGCCACCAACCCCGGCCCCAGCGCCATTGCATAGCCCGCCCAACGGGCCTTTTGCTCGAGCTGGTTGGCGAGAACCACCAGGACCGCGATCACGCCGAGCCCGAAGAGAAACGGGATCGCCTCGTGAACCAGAACCAGTACGGCGGTGACGACGCCGAAGATTGCGCTGGCGACCAGCACGGCCCGATCCGAGCGGGCCCGCGCCACCGCGATCCCAAACACGATCAGTGCGGTACCCCCGAACAAAGTCGAACCCGCCTGCAGCAGCCCAAACCCAAAGCCGAAAGGCAGAACGACAATCAGCAAGGCAATCTGGAGCCGGCGCTCGGAGCGCCCCGATCTCACTGCAATCCACCAGGCCAGTCCAGCGAGAGCGATGAAGAAGGCTCCGCTTGACACCCAGCGCCCCACTCGCTGCTCGGAGAACTGGTCGTCGCCGGGCAGGAGACCCACGAGTTCGCCTGCCAGACCGCGCCGGACGAAGCCCACTGTGTAGTCGATGGCGTAGTAGGAATACCAGTACGTGTCCGGGACCAGCGTCAGGTTCAGCGCCACGAGCGCTGCCGCCCACAATGCCAGCACCGCCGCCAGGACGACATATAGACGTCGGCGGTCGCGGCTGATCACGGGGCTGGTCATTGCGACCTCCGATAGCTGTAGTTGCGCAACCGCGGTACCGCCCGACACGGCATCGGAGGCAACATAGCAACCGCGTAGACCGCGGGCTGGGAGATGACCGTCACGAATCGGACCGCAACACATCCAGCGCGTGCTGCAGATCGGATGGGTATGGGCTGGTGATCTCCATCCGCCGGCCGTCGGTGGGGTGTGCGAAGGCCAGCGAACGGGCATGCAGCCACTGCCGCTGTAGACCCAGACGTTTGGCC
>JAIOQK010000121.1 GCA_021413425.1 Mycobacterium sp. | reverse complement strand
GCTTGGCCTGGTGCGCCAGTGCCGCTTCACGGGGGTTGTTGGTGAACCCGGACAGCACCTGCGTGCGGTTCTCGATCTCCTTGGCGTGCCGCAGGCTCGGGGCGTCCAGTGCTGTGTTGAGACCGGTTTTGGTCTGCCACACCCCGTAGGCGTTATTGGCGGCGATGCTGCGCGCCATATCGAGTGCGGCGTCCATCAGCGCCTCGGGCTCCACCACCTCATGCACGAGGTTGACGCGGTAGGACTCGACGGCGTCGATGATGCGCCCGGTGAGCATGAGTTCGCGGGCCACCCCGGCGCCGACGATGCGCGGCAGCAGGTAGCTGGTACCCATATCCATCGAGGAGAACCCGGCCTTGATGAACACCGAGCCGAACCGGGCGGTGCTCGCGGCGATCCGGATGTCGCAGTGCAGAGCGAACGCCAGCCCGCCACCCACCGCGACGCCGTTGACGGCGGCGATCACCGGGATGGGCAGCTCGTAGAGCCGGGTCAGTTGGTCGGCCAGCCGCACCTGGGCGTCATAGGTGGTCTTGAACGGCGCGGCCGCCGGCGGGGTCCAGGGCACTCCGGTTCCGGACAGGTCGGCGCCCGCGCAGAAGCCGCGGCCCGCGCCGGTGAGGATCGCGACCCGGTAATCGCCGGAGGCGAGCTTGTCGAGCGCCTCGTCGACACCGTCGATCAGAGCACCGTCGATGGCGTTGAGCACCTCGGGCCGGTTGAGCGTGACACCGGCGATTGAATCATCGAGGACGTCGAAACAGACAGCGGACATGCGCTGACGATAGCGGCGACCGCGAGATACGGTGAGGCCGTGGGTGGATATCGCGAACTGTTCGAGGCCAGCCGGGCCGATCCGGCGGCGTTCTGGGCACGTGCCGCCGAAGCGGTGACCTGGACGCGGCCGCCACAGCGGATCCTCGATGACGACAACCCGCCGTTCTACCGCTGGTTCCCCGATGCCGAGCTCAACACCTGCGCCAACGCCCTGGACCGCCACATCGCCGAGCGCGGCGATCAGACGGCCCTGATCTACGATTCCCCGCTCACCGGGTCCAAGGGCACCTACACCTACCGCGAACTGCGCACCGAGACAGCGCTTTTCGCCGGCGCGCTGCGCGACCTCGGCGTGAATCCCGGTGACCGCGTGGTGCTGTATATGCCGATGATCCCCGAGGCCGTGATCGCCATGCTGGCCTGCGCGCGCCTGGGCGCGGTGCACTCGGTGGTGTTCGGCGGGTTCGCCGCGCACGAGTTGGCCACCCGGATCGACGACGCCCGGCCCACGGTCATCGTCTCCGCGTCGTGCGGCATCGAACCGACCCGCGTCATCGAGTACAAACCGATGCTCGATCACGCGCTGGAGTTAGCCGAACATCAACCCGATGCGTGCGTGATCGTCCAGCGCGACCGGCACCGCTGCGACCTGGTGGCCGGCCGCGACGTGGACTGGACCGACGTGATGGCCGCGGCGTCACCGGCCGATCCGGTGCCGGTGTCGGCGACCGATCCGCTCTACATCCTTTACACCTCCGGGACCACCGGGAAGCCCAAGGGCATCGTCCGCGACAACGGCGGCCACGCGGTGGCGCTGCTGTGGACGATGCGCAACATCTACGACATCGACGCCGGCGATGTGTTCTGGGCGGCCTCCGACGTCGGTTGGGTGGTCGGCCACTCCTACATCGTGTACGGACCGCTGCTGGCCGGGGCCACCACCGTGCTCTACGAGGGCAAGCCGATCGGCACTCCCGATCCGGGAGCGTTCTGGCGGGTGGCCGCCGAGTACGGCGTCAAGGTCCTCTTCAGCGCGCCCACCGCGATCCGCGCCATCCGCAAGGAGGACCCCGACGGCCTCCACATCGGCCGCTATGACCTGTCGTCGCTGCGTTACCTGTTTCAGGCCGGCGAGCGCCTGGACCCCGACACCTACCGGTGGGCGACCGACAAGCTGGGCATCCCGGTGGTGGACCACTGGTGGCAGACCGAGACCGGGTGGTCGATCGCCGCCAATCCGGTTGGTGTGCAGCAGCTTCCGCTGAAGGCGGGCTCACCCACGGTGCCGATGCCCGGCTACGACGTGCAGATCCTGCACGCCGACGGCTCCGGGTGCGCGCCCGGAGAGGAGGGGGCGATCTGCATCCAGCTGCCGCTGCCGCCCGGCACCCTGCCGACGCTGTGGGGAGATGACGCCCGGTTCGAGGCGTCCTATCTGTGTGAACATCCCGGCTACTACCTCACCGGTGACGGCGGCTACCGCGACACCGATGGCTACCTGTTCGTGATGGGCCGCATCGACGACGTCATCAACGTCGCCGGACACCGTCTGTCCACCGGTGCGATCGAGGCGGTACTGGCCAGCCATCCCGCGGTGGCCGAGTGCGCGGTGATCGGCGTCGCCGACGAGGTCAAGGGTCAG
>JAIOQK010000056.1 GCA_021413425.1 Mycobacterium sp. | reverse complement strand
CTGCTGCCGAAGCAGGTGAACTCCCCCGCGACGTCGCTGTCGTCCTTGATGGCGACCGGCACTCCCAGCAGCGGGAGTCGCTCACCGGCGTCGAGGCGTTCCTGCGCGGCAGCGGCCTCGCGCCGGGCGCTGGCCGCCAGCACGATCCGGTAGGACCGCAACTCCCGGTCCAGCCGCGAAATCCGGTCAAGGTAGAGGTCCAGAAGCGCCGGCGCGGAGATCGAGCCCGCGGCGAGCATGCGGGCCTGCTCGGCGGCACCGGCGAAGGCGATGTCGGTGGCGTCCACCTTGCGCAGCGTAGCCGTTAGGAGTGTGCGCAAACCGATACGGTGGTTCGATGCCCTGCATCTTCTGCCAGATCATCGACGGAGCCGCCCCCGCGATCCGCGTCCACGAGGACGACGACTACCTCGCCATTCTCGATATCCGTCCGTTCACCCGCGGACACACCCTGATCATTCCCAAGCGCCACACCGTCGACGTCGTCGATACCCCGACGCCCACGCTGGCCGGGATGATGGCCCTCGGCCAACGTATCGCCCTGGCCGCTCGCTCCGGCTTGGGCGCGACCGGCACCAACCTCGCGATCAACGACGGTAAGTCGGCCTTCCAATCGGTGTTCCACATCCACCTCCATGTGGTTCCGCGCCGCGACGGCGACAAACTCTCCTTCGCCAAGGGGATGCTGCTGCGCCGCGATCCGGATCGCGACACCACAGGCCGGGTCCTGCGTGATGCCCTGGCGGCACTGGCGTGAGTGCGCTGAGCGAGATGGCCCTCGGATTGTTCGTGCGGGTGCACGACGGGATCTATCAGCGCAGCAATGGACTGATCGGTCACCGGATCCCGGGCGCACCGAACAGCCTGCTGCTGCACACTGTGGGCGCCAAGACCGGGCTGCCGCGCACCAACACACTGTCTTACGCCCGCGACGGCGCCGACTATCTGGTGGTGGCGTCCAACGGCGGCGGCGACCGGGCGCCCGGCTGGTACCACAACCTCAAGGCCCGCCCCGGGGTCGAGATCAACGTCGGCACTGCCCGGTCGGCCGCCACGGCGACGACGGTGCTTCCCGACGATCCCGACTACGCGCGACTGTGGAGAATCGTCAATGACAACAACGCCAACCGCTACGACGGCTACCAGGCGCGGACGGCCCGGCCGATCGCGATCGTCCGATTGGCGCCGTGATCGGCGCCGCAAGCCACATGCGTTTTTCCCACCTTTGAGCGACTCCGGAGCGACTCGGGTACGGAACCAGGTCGGCCCAGCGACTCGGGATAGTCGCTCACAGTCGCTCAAAGGTGGGCAAAACGTCGGTCAACGCCGCGCGGTCAGCGCAGGCCGGCCCGGACCGCCGCAACGGTGAAGACGTCGTCGAGCATGGCCGGGGTGAGCCGGCCGGTGAACATATTCTGCTGGCTGGGGTGGTAGCACCCCAATAGCACGACGCCGGAAGGCAGCACCGCGGTGGCGCCGTGCCCGAACTTGGGCCGCGGCGTCGTGCCGGCGCTCACCAGTCGCAGTGCGGCCTGCCAGGCGAAGCCGCCCAGCGCCACGATCACCCGGACGTGCGGGCCGATCAACCGCCACTCGGCAGCCAGCCACGGCTCGCAGGTGGCCCGCTCAGCAGGTGTCGGGGCGTTGCCGGGTGGGGCGCACCGCACCGCCGCAACAACTCGAATACTGTTGGTGGCCAACCCATCTGCCGCATCCACGCTCGTCGGCTGATTCACCAGGCCGGCCCGGTGCAGGGCGGCGAACAGCTGATCCCCCGATCGGTCACCGGTGAAGACCCGGCCGGTGCGATTGCCGCCGTGTGCGGCCGGTGCCAGTCCCAGTACCAGGACCCGCGGACGGGCCGATCCCCACCCGGTCACCGGGCGGCCCCAGTATGGCTCGTCGGCGTAGGCCCGGCGCTTGAGCATTGCGACGTCCTCACGCCAGGCCACCAGGCGCGGACAGGCGCGGCACACGCTCACCCTCGCATCGAGGTTTCCGATCCCGGTCGCTGCGCCGGCGAGTTCGAGCACCTGCGCGGCGTCACGGGCAACCGGCGTTTGGGCCACAGCCGGGTCACCGGGCCAGCCGGTCCCCGGCGCAACCGGCGAGTCGAACGCGGCGCCGAGGCGCGGATGCGGAAACAGCATGCTCTCTATGCTGCCTGGCGTGACCACCTCCCGCGGGCCAGTGCTGCTGATCCTGGCCTCGGCGTTCCTGGCCGCAGCGGGAAACGGCATCTCCCTGGTGGTACTTCCATGGTTGGTCCTGCAGCGCACCGGCAGCGCATCGGCGGCCTCGGTGGTGGCCGCGGCGGCCACACTTCCACTGCTGTTCGCCACACTGGTCGCGGGAACAGCCGTCGACTTCCTGGGCCGGCGCCGAGTGGCGATCCTCGCCGACGCGATGTCGGCGCTATCGGTGGCGGCGATCCCGGTGATCGCCCTGACCGCCGGGGTCGATGCGCTGAGCACCCTGGTGCTTGCCGGACTGGCCGCCCTCGGCGCGTTCTTCGACCCGGCCGGCATGACCGCGCGGCTGTCCATGCTCCCCGAAGCGGGCGGCCGGGCGGGCTGGACGCTGGATCACACCAACAGCGTCTACGAGGCAGGTTTCAGCCTGGCCTACATCACCGGCCCGGGCGTCGGAGGTGTGCTGATCGCCACCATCGGCGCGGTCAACACCATGTGGGTGACGGCCGCCGCATTCGGCTGTTCGATCGCCGCGATGGCCGCGCTGCGCCTGGCCGGTGCCGACCGCCCGGGCCCCGATGAACAGCCCGACGGCGTGATCTCCGGTGTCGTGGAGGGCCTGCGATTCGTCTGGCGCAACAGGGTTCTGCGGACACTGGGGTTGATCGACCTGGCGGTGACCGGCCTGTACCTACCGATGGAGAGCGTGCTGTTCCCGAAGTACTTTTCCGACCGCAATGAGCCCGCACACCTGGGCTGGGTGCTGATGGCCCTGTCGATCGGCGGTCTGATCGGTGCGCTGGGTTGGACGTGGTTGTCGCGCCACGCCAGCAAGCGGGCCACCGTGCTGACGGCAACCGGCACCTTCGCGTGTGCATCGTTGGCGATCGGGTTCCTGCCGCCGCTGCCGGTGATCCTGGTGCTTTCGGCCATCGTCGGCCTCGTCTACGGCCCGATCGGGCCGATCTACAACTCGGTGATGCAGACCTGTACCCCGCCGCAGCTACGTGGCCGGGTGGTCGGGGTGATGACGTCGATGGCCTACGCCGCCGGTCCGGTGGGCTTCATGCTGGCCGGACCGCTGGTCGACGCATTCGGGCTGACAGCGGCATTCCTGGCACTGGCGGTGCCCATCCTGGTGATCGCTCTGGTGTGCCCCTGGATCCCGGCTCTGCGGGAATTGGACGACGCCGGTCCTAGGATGACTCCATGACCGCGCTGCCTGAACTTCTCGCCCAACTGGGCGAGTCCGTGGTGGCCACCGACCCCGACATCCTGGCCTCCTACCGCCAGGATTGGGCCAAGGACCCCGCGGCCGGCACACCGATCGCCGTGGTGCGGCCGACCAGCACCGAACAGATACAGACCGTGCTGCGCTGGGCGTCGGCGCATCGG
>JAIOQK010000120.1 GCA_021413425.1 Mycobacterium sp. | reverse complement strand
CATGGCGCTCGGGGTTGCGTTGGGCATCGTCCTGTCGGTGATGCGACTATCGCCCAACCCGGTCTTCCAGTCGGTGGCCTGGGTATTCCTCTGGATCTTCCGCGGCACTCCGGTGTATGTGCAACTGGTGTTCTGGGGTCTGATCCCGACGATCTACCAGAACATCCAGATCGGCGTGCCGTTCGGGCCGTCACTGTTTCACTTCAACCTGCAGAGCCTGTCGATTCCGTTCCTGCTGGCGGTCATCGGACTCGGTCTCAACGAGGCTGCCTACATGGCTGAGATCATCCGGGCGGGCATCACCTCCGTTCCCGAGGGGCAGAGCGAGGCATCGACTGCTCTGGGCATGTCCTGGGGAATGACGATGCGCCGCACGGTGCTTCCCCAGGCGATGCGGGTGATCATTCCGCCCACCGGTAATGAGTTGATCAGCATGCTGAAGACCACTTCGCTGGTGACGGCGGTGCCGTACTCCTATGACCTCTACAGCATCGCCTCACGCGAGATCGCCGCGCGCACCTTCGAACCAGTGCCCCTGCTGCTGGTCGCAGCCACCTGGTATCTGGTGGTGACGAGCCTTCTCATGGTCGGCCAGTTCTATCTGGAGCGGTACTTCTCCAAGGGCATCTCCAGGCGGCTGACGACCAAGCAACTCGAGGCTCTGGCGAAGGCCCAGACCGAGGCGGGCCACGTATGACCCCGATGGTCCGTGCCGAGCAGGTCTGCAAGAACTTCGGCGCACTTCCCGTTCTCAAGGGGGTGACGCTGTCGGTGGACCGCGGGCAGGTACTGGTGCTGGTCGGCCCGTCGGGATCGGGTAAGTCGACGTTCCTGCGCTGTATCAACCACCTGGAAACCGTCACGGCCGGCCGGCTCTACGTCGATGGTGAGCTCGTGGGTTACCGCGAGAGCCGCGGCAAGCTCTACGAGATGTCCCCGCGCGATGCCGCCAAGCAGCGCCGCGACATCGGCATGGTGTTTCAGCATTTCAACCTATTCCCGCACCGAACCGCCCTGGATAACATTCTTGAGGCGCCGGTGCACGTCAAAGGGACCAAGAAATCCGTGGCCACCGAGCGGGCACGGGACCTGCTCGCCCAGGTCGGATTGGGCGACAAGTCCGACGCTTATCCCGCACAGCTATCCGGAGGCCAGCAGCAGCGAGTCGCCATCGCCCGTGCCCTGGCGATGGACCCCAAGCTGATGCTGTTCGACGAACCCACCTCGGCGTTGGATCCTGAACTCGTCGGTGAGGTGCTCGCGGTGATGAAGAAGCTGGCATCGGAGGGGATGACGATGATCGTGGTGACCCACGAGATGGGATTTGCCCGCGAGGTCGCCGACGAACTGGTTTTCATGGATGGCGGGGTGATTGTGGAGAGCGGTCAGCCGCGGGAACTGCTAAGCAACCCGCAGCACGAACGCACGCAGGCATTCCTGTCCAAAGTGATGTAGCGCCGGCTCAGCGGGTCCGGATCCGCGTCGGCTCGCCGTCGACCGACAGTTCCTCGGCCACGTCGTCCTCGGCAATCGGAACGGCCGCCTTGCGGCCGGTCAGATACCAGGTTCGCATCACGCCTTTGCCTTTGATCTCCACCTCGCCACGCTCCTCGAGTATGAACGCGTGGCGCAGTCGTTCGTAGACGTTGTGCGGCACCTGAATACGGCCTTCGATATCGGTGGACTCCATCCGGGAGGCGACGTTGACCGCGTCGCCCCATACGTCGTAGAAGAACTTCCGCGCCCCGACCACGCCGGCCACTACCGGACCCGCGGCGATCCCCATCCGCATCGGCACCGGCATGCCGCGCGGGTCGCGCAGCTCTGCCACCGCCCGAGACATGTCCAGAGCCAGAGCGGCGATCGCCTCCACGTGATCGGGCCGCGCTACCGGAACGCCGCTGACCACCATGTAGGCGTCACCGGTGGTCTTGACCTTCTCGAGGCCGTGGCGGTCGACGAGCCGGTCGAAGGTGGTGTAGACCCGGTCGAGGAACCGGACCAACTCGGTCGGGTCCATCTCGCTGGCGCGTTCGGTGTAGCCCGCGATATCGGCGAACAGGATTGCGGCGTCGTCGTAGCGGTCCGCGATCACTCCGTGCGCGGGATCTTTGAGCTTGGCCGCCACACTGGCCGGCAGGATGTTGGCCAGCAGGGCCTCGGAGCGGTCGTACTCGACTTCCATGGCCGCCTCGGCCCGCGCCACCTCCCGCATGGCGTACCAGACGGTGGCGAAGATCATCAGGCAAGCGCCCACGGTGGCGAGCACGAACCCGGCGTCCAGAGCCCAGCGGGGCTGGATGCCGGTGTCCCGGGGGACCAGGAACTGCATCGCCACCACCAGTCCCGCGCCGATGGTGACCACTGCTGCGGCCAGCTTCAGGTGCTCCACGCCCAACACCAGGACCGCCAGAGACGCCGAGACGAGGTAATAGAACTGCACGCCCGAGTCGGTGCCGATCTGGGAGCCGACGAATGTCAGGGAGGAAAAGGCCAGGACCACGAACACCAGCGAGGCGATGATGCCCCCGAACCGGTGCAGCAGTGGCACTCCGAGAAACACCACCGCGGTCGCCAGGTTGATGAGTCCGATGTAGAGAACCCGGTCGCCGGTGATCGTCTGCAAGATGCCCAGCGTCGCGGTGACCCCGGCGGCAATCCAGGCAGCGAAGTTGAGCACCCGCTGCGGGCGAGTGACGGCGTCGGCCCAGTGCTGATTGCGGGCGGGGGGCCGACGCTGCAGGCGCTCACAGTCCGACCGCCGGAACCGGTGCTCCGCAAGCAGCCGTCCAGCGCGCGCCCGCTCGGACCTCACGGTTCAAGACTAGCCCCCGGGGCTAGCGTGTGTCGCTGTGGAAGTGCATGAGGTGGCCGTGGAGCGTGTTGTCGACGCCTCGCTGGAGACTGTGTGGGAGCTGATCACCGACATAACCCTGATGCCCCGATTCAGCAGCGAACTGCAGCGTGTGAAGTGGGCCGACGGATTCGACGCCCCGTGCATCGGTGCACGCTTCGTCGGCGTGAATCGCCACCCCAACGTGGGGGAATGGACGACGACATCGACTGTCCTCGAGTACGACCGACCACGGATCTTCAGCTGGGCAGTCGGCGATCTGGGTAACCCTGCTGCCACATGGCAATTCGAGCTGACGCCCTCTGATGCCGCCTGCGCCGTTCTGTACACCGCGCGAATCGGTCCGGGCCCTTCGGGAGTGACCATGCTGATTGAGCGACAGCCGGACCGCGCGGCACGGATCATCGCCGATCGGTTGGGCGCGCTGTCTTCAGCGATGGCAGCGACATTGGCCGGCATCGCCGGCCTTGCTGAGGGCGAGTCGTAATCTGGTGCCCTGGCCCTGCGTCAGTTGCCGAGGAAGAGATACCAGAGGCCGTCGTCGCCCTGGTTGCACTGCCACTTGGAGTAGGCGCCGTCGTTCTCGGTGATCTGTACGTGCGGGCCGTCAGCCTGGCATGCCTGCGGTGTTGAGTAACTGCCCTCGACCTGGATGATGTCGGCGCCGGCCGTTCCGAGGCCGGCTGTCATGAGTGCTCCCGTGGCGAGTACGGCGGCGATCACGAAGGTCTTCATCTGCGGACATCCCTCCCGCGGTTTCTGTCGACCGCGATCGTTACCGCAGCAAGATGCCGCGGAACTGTGAAGTTTCCGAATTTCGGCCCCAAAGGCAATGGACCCTCGGAGCGAGGGCGGATCTAGTTCTTGCGGACGGCGCCGTCGCGGGAGTGGGCGGCCTCCACCGAGAACGTGACGGCGGAGCAGCATTGCCGGTGATGGGTGCCCTCGGTGAGATTCGAACTCACACTGCACGGGTTTTGAATCCGTTTCCTCTGCCAGTTGGGATACGAGGGCGGC
>JAIOQK010000119.1 GCA_021413425.1 Mycobacterium sp. | reverse complement strand
GGCCGGTGCGGCCGCCCCGGCTCAGTCGCCTACGGTCAGGCCGACCTTCTGGAACTCCTTGAGATCGCAGTACCCGGCCTTGGCCATCGACCGGCGCAGACCGCCGACGAGGTTGAGCCCGCCGAACGGGTCATCGGAGGGTCCGTTGAGGACCTGGCCCAGCGACGGGCGCTGACCCATCGCGACCTGAAGCAGCGCGCCGCGGGGCAGCGACGGGTGCGCGGCCGCGGCAGGCCAGAACCAGCCCCCGCCGAGTGCCTCGGCGGCCGCCGCCAGCGGCGTGCCGAGCAGCGCCGCATCGGCACCGCACGCGATCGCCTTGGCCAGATCGCCGGAGGTGTGGATGTCACCGTCGGCGAGCACGTGCACGTACCGCCCGCCGGTCTCGTCGAGGTACTCCCGCCGGGCCGCCGCCGCATCGGCGATCGCGGTGGCCATCGGGACACTGATCCCGAGCACCTCGTCGCTGGTCGTCACCCCCGATGTGCAGCCGTAACCGACGATCACCCCGGCCGCCCCGGTGCGCATCAGGTGCAGCGCGGTGCGGTGGTCGAGAACCCCGCCGGCGACTACCGGGATGTCGAGTTCGGAGATGAAGGTCTTGAGGTTCAGCGGCTCGCCGTCCCCGTCGCGTTCCCGCGCCACCCGCTCGGCGGAGATGATCGTGCCCTGGATCATCAGCAGGTCGATCCCCGCCGCCAGCAGTGTCGGGGTGAGCGACTGGACGTTCTGCGGACTGACCCGCACCGCGGTGGTGACGCCGGCGTCGCGCACCCGGGAGACGGCCGCACCCAGCAGGTCGAGGTCCAGTGGCGCGGCGTGCAACTGCTGGAGCAGCCGGACCGGGGCACACGGGTCGGGGTCGTTCTCGGCGGTCTCGATCACCCGGGCGATCTGGGCGGCAACATCGCGGTGGCGGCCGATGAGACCCTCGCCGTTGAGCACGCCGAGCCCGCCGAGGCGGCCCATCTCGATGGCGAACTCCGGGGAGACCAACGCGTCGGTGGGATGGGAGACGACCGGGATCTCGAAGCGGTAGGCGTCCATCTGCCAGGCGGTGGAAACATCCTGGGACGAGCGGGTGCGCCGCGACGGCACGATATTGATGTCGTCGAGTTCGTACGTGCGGCGGGCATTTCTGCCCATGCCGATTTCCACCATGTCGCGCACGAGATGTCCTATCGGCTCGGGGGGCTCAGGAAGTTCAGCGGGCGTAGTAGTTGGGCGCTTCGACGGTCATCTGAATGTCGTGCGGGTGGCTCTCCTTGAGCCCGGCGGCGGTGATCTGGACGAACTGCGCCCGTTGCAGTTCGGCGATGGTGCCCGCGCCGGTGTAGCCCATCGCCGCGCGCAGGCCGCCGGTCAGCTGGTGGATGACGGTGGCCAGCGGACCGCGGAACGGCACCCGGCCCTCGATGCCCTCGGGCACCAACTTGTCCTCTGAGAGAACGTCGTCTTGGAAGTAACGGTCCTTGGAGTAGCTTCGCCCGGCAGTCCCGGCGGCGCCACGGCCCTGCATCGCGCCGAGCGACCCCATGCCGCGGTAGCTCTTGAACTGCTTGCCGTTGACGAAGATCAGATCGCCGGGCGCCTCGGCCGTGCCGGCCAGCAGCGAGCCCAGCATGGTCGTCGATGCGCCCGCGGCCAGGGCTTTGGCGATGTCGCCGGAGTACTGCAGTCCGCCATCGGCGATCACCGGCACCCCCGCCGGTCCGCAGACGGAATGCGCCTCCAGGATCGCGGTGATCTGCGGAGCCCCGACCCCGGCCACTACCCGGGTGGTGCAGATCGAACCCGGCCCCACCCCGACCTTGACGGCGTCGGCCCCGGCTTCCACCAGCGCGGCAGCCGCGCTGCGGGTGGCGACGTTGCCGCCCACCACCTCGACCTTGTGACCCACCTCGCCCTTGAGCTTGCCGACCATGTCGAGCACCAGACGGTTATGTGCGTGCGCGGTGTCGACCACCAGCACGTCCACGCCGGCATCGACCAGCGCCATGGCCCGTTCCCACGCGTCGTCACCGACCCCGACGGCCGCGCCCACCAACAGCCGGCCGTCGCTGTCCTTGGTGGCGTCGGGGTGCTGCTCGGTCTTGACGAAGTCCTTGACGGTGATCAGGCCGGTGAGCAGACCGTTGCCGTCGACGATGGGCAGTTTCTCAATCTTATTGCGGCGCAACAGACCCAGCGCCGCATCCGCCGTCACACCCTCCTGGGCGGTGATCAGCGGCGTCTTCGTCATCACCTCCGACACGCGCTTGTCCATATCGACCTCGAAGCGCATGTCCCGATTGGTGATGATTCCCACCAGGGCGCCTCGCGCGTCGACGACCGGCAGCCCGGAGATGCGGAACCGCGCGCACATGGCGTCGACCTCGGCCAGCGTCTGATCCGGGGAACAGGTCACCGGATCGGTCACCATGCCCGCTTCGGACCGCTTGACCGTCTCCACCTGGCCGGCCTGCTCGGCGACGGAGAGATTGCGGTGCAGCACGCCCATACCCCCGGCGCGGGCCATCGCGATCGCCATGCGCGCCTCGGTGACGGTGTCCATGGCCGAGCTGACCAGTGGCACCCGCAGGCGGATCTTGCGAGTGAGTTGGCTGCCGGTGTCCGCAGTGGCGGGCACCACGTCGGAGGCGGCCGGGAGCAGCAGGACGTCGTCGAAGGTCAGGCCCAGCATCGCGATCTTGTGCGGGTCGTCGCCGCCGGTGGGAACCGAGGCACCGGTTACGGCTTTGGACATCGGTACGGCCTCCATCAGCGGGTGCAACACGTCGAGGGCCTCATCCTATCGGCCCACCGGCTGCGGCCACGGTGTCCCTGGCGCGAGCGCTGGGCCGCTGCGTAGGGTGGAGGCGTGCGCGACCACCTGCCACCGGGCCTGCCGCCCGACCCGTTCGCCGGCGATCCCGATGACCCGTCGGCGGTGCTCGACGCCCTGGAACCGGGCCAGCCGCTCGATCCGCAGGAGCGCTCGGCGGTCGAGGCCGACCTCGCCGACCTCGCGGTCTACGAGGCGTTGCTGGCCCACAAGGGTGTCCGCGGGCTGGTCGTGTGCTGTGACGAATGCCAGCAGGACCACTATCACGATTGGGACATGCTGCGCGCCAACCTTCTTCAGCTCCTGGTGGACGGCACCGTCCGCCCGCACGAGCCCGCCTTCGATCCCGAGCCGGACGCCTACGTCACATGGGATTACTGCCGCGGATACGCCGATGCGTCGCTGAATGAAGCGACCACGACGGACTTTGACAATTTCCGCTGAACGCGGGCGACAATTTCCGCTGAACGTTAACCGGCCGCGACCGGCACCGTCGTGGTCGTAACCGGTATCGGCACCGCAGTGGTCGTCGGGACTGATTCGGATGGGCAGGAATCCGCTGGGTTGGAATCCGCTGGGCTGGAATCCTCCGCCGGCGTGGCCGTGGTCTGAACCGTCGTCGGTGCCTGCGTAGTACTGGCCTGAGCGGGTGAGGCGACCGGGGCGGTGGTGGTCGTGGGCACAGCGGCGGTCGTGGACACCGGACTCGATGCCGGACTGCTGGAAGCCACCCTCGGCGTGGCAGACGTGGTGGTGGCCGCGGCTGAACTGGTGGCCTGCGCAGCGGACGGCGAAGACGAAGCGGACGATGCCGCCGACGGTACCGAGGTGGTCACCGGTGCCGCGCTGGTGGGCGTGGTCGTCGGGGTGGCCGTCTGTGTCGAAGCGGCCGACACGGGCGACTGGCTGCTCGTCGGGGCCGCGCTGGTAGCGGTTGTGCTGTTGGTGGACGCACTGGTTACGGTCTGCTCGGCGGACGTGGACGCCGAGGTGGACGTCGCGGCCGAGGTCGAGTCACTCGGGGACGGCGCAGTCGGCACGCTCGTCGGCGGCGCCG
>JAIOQK010000078.1 GCA_021413425.1 Mycobacterium sp. | reverse complement strand
CGACGTCGACGAGATGTTCCGCAGCCTTCAGCAACTCGCCGCGCTGCCCGGCGATCCGACGGTGTTCCCCGGTCACTGGTATTCAGCCGAGCCCAGCGCGAGCCTGCAGGAGGTCAAGCGCTCCAACTACGTCTACCGGGCGTCCAACCTCGAGCAGTGGCGCGCGCTGATGGGCGGTTAGCGCACCCGATATCCCAAGTCGCGCAGCATGGCCACCTCGACCGGGCTCAGTGCACGCACCCCCGGTCCGTAGCCGTAGAACGGGTTCATCAGGTAGCCGGGCAGGGCGTTGACGTGCGAGACCGACCGGCTCGACGTCGCCCACGGATCAGGGGTGAACAGCGGAACCGGCCCACCGAACGCGGCCACCGCGTTCGGCCCGCCGAAGAACAGCCCGCCGTTGCTGCCGGTGAGGTTGGCGATGTACTGCGGTTTGAATGCAAAGCCGGCGTCGTCGATCACCGCCTGGCCGTCGGCGGCGCGCAGGAATCTGTCGTAGTCGGTCCAGTTGCGGTCGGTGGCCGGGTCGGCCATGCCGCTGAGGAAGCCCAGCGCATGGGTCAGTTCGTGCATGGCCACGGTGGTGAAGTCGTAGCGGTCGCCAGGTACCTGACCACCGAACGCCCACCGCTCGGCGAAGTTGGCGGTGATCACCGTGTCTGGTTCCGGCCCGTTGGCGTCGATGCCGTAGAGGATCTTGGTCTGGATCAGCGTCCCGAAGTAGCCGGGGGCATCGCTGGTGAAGCCGACCCACGAGGACGCCATATTCGGCGCCCCGGGGGCGTCGATGCCGGTGACCGTCGCGGTGATCTGAACCGGCTGATCCACCACCAGAGATGACGTCAGCGTCGCCGCGGCGGACTCTAGGGCCGCGCGCGCTTCCGGTGTCCACATCTGTGAACCACTGCCGTAGGTGAAGCTGAACGTCACGCCGTTGCCGGCGGGGACGGCGGCGGGGACGGCGGCGGGCACACCGACCGGAACATCGAGAAGGCCACCGCGGCCGTCGTTCACCGTCACGGTGAAGCCGTCGGCGAGCACACCACCGGCGTTCGGGGTGTAGACGAACGTTCCGTCGGGCGCTACTGCCACGCTGCCCTGGGGCGTGGCCGGAGCCGCGGTGTAAACCAGCGGGTCGCCGTCGGGGTCGCTCGCCATCACCCGGCCTGTGACGACCCCGGTGCCCGGCTGGGGCGGGTCGAGAATTGCGGTGCCGTCCGTCGGCGGGGCTGATGCCCACGCCGGCCCGGCGGTCGCGATACCCACGGCGGTGGCGAGGGCGGACACGGCGAGGCGGACGGGCAGGTGCACCGGCAAACCGTATCTCCAGGGTCGGTAGCGTCATAACCTCCCACCCACGACAGGAGAGCGATGAGCGTCAGCTACCAGCGCGAAGAGTCGATCGCGATGATCACCATGGACGACGGGAAGGTCAACGCCCTGGGACCGGACATGCTGGCCGCAATCAACGCCGCACTGGACCGGGCCGAGGGCGAGGAGGCCGGCGCGGTGGTGATCGCGGGCAACGACCGGGTGTTCAGCGGCGGGTTCGACCTGAAGGTGTTCAAGTCCGGAGATGTTCAGGCCTCGATCGGCATGCTCAAGGCCGGCTTCGAACTCTCCCATCGGCTGTTGTCGTTCCCCAGGCCGGTGGTGGCCGCCTGCACCGGGCACGCCATCGCGATGGGGTCGTTTTTGGCATGCAGCGCCGATCCCGGCGGCTGGGTGGATGAACTGGTGATGGGGGACATGGTGCTCGATCGCGCCCGCGAGGCCGCCCACGAGTTCGCCACCACCCTGCACGCCAAGGCGCACCACGCCTGCAAGATGCGGGCCCGCCAGGAGACCCTCGACGCCATGCGGGCCGGGATCGACAACATCCACACCGAGTTCGGGCTGTAACCCTCTTGGCGCCAGACCCCCTGCGCCGCTTCACCGATCGGGTGGCCGTCGTCACCGGTGCCGGGGCGCCCGACGGCATCGGCTACGCGGTGGCCCGCCACCTCGTCGACGAGGGCGCGCGGGTGGTGCTGGGCGCCACCTCCGACCGGGTGCACGAGCGTGCCGCGGAGTTGGGTGAGACGGCCATCGGGGTGGTGGCCGACCTCACCCTCGACGGTTCGGCCGCCGCACTGGTGGACGCCGCGCTCTCCCGATGGAGCCGGCTGGACATTCTGGTCAACAACGCAGGCATGACGTCGGTTGCGGCAGGGTCCGACGCCGACGCCGAGGTGGCCGCGCTGAGCCTGGCCGACTGGGACGCCGCGCTGGCCCGCAACCTGACGACCGCGTTTCTGATGTGCCGGGCGGCGGTGCCGGTGATGTGCGCCGCCGGGTACGGCCGGATCGTGTCGGTGGGTTCGACGACGGGCACGGTGAACGCGATGCCCGGACAGGCCACCTACGGCGCCGCCAAAGCCGGGCTGGTGGGCCTGTCCCGTGCGCTGGCGCTAGAGGTCATCGACTGCGGTGTCACGGTCAACGTCGTCGCACCCGGCTACGTCGCGACCGGTTCGCAACTGGAGTTCGAGGTGGCTGCTGCGGCCGCGGGACCGATCGGCCGCAGCGGCACCCCGGCCGAGATCGCCTCGTGCGTAGGGTTTCTCGCGCACGAATCGGCATCGTTCGTCACCGGCGCGGTGCTGGTGGCCGACGGCGGGCACGGCCTGCCGGAGACATGGCCCCGCTAGCTTGGAGACATCCACTCGCGCGCCTCGTCGATCGCACCGGCCGGGAAATGCCGGATCTCGGCGGCGACGAAGTGCGCGGCGATATGTTCGGCGGCATCCCCGAGATGGGAGTCGGTGACCACCGCGATCTTGGTGATGTGCCGGTGGTGGTCGCGCACGAAGCGGATGTGTGTGACCAGTGCACCGAAGCTGTCCCAGCCCGGGAAGTGCGGCGCCTCGATGATCAGCCCGGCCAGGTCACCGTGCTGCTCGATCTGTGGGTCCACGGTCCTGGCCAGATCGACGAGGTCGCGGATCTCCAGCGCGGACTGCGGCCGCAGGGTCAGCACCGAGGTGGCCGGGTCGAGGTGCACCTCGATCATGGCGCCGTCCCCTGCGTGCGCAGCCCGGCCTCCCAGTCCAGCAGGCGGCGGACGAGTTCTGCACCGGCGTCCTCCTGGATGAAGTGGCCGGCGTTGATCCGGGCGTGCGGTTGGCCGGCCGCGCCGGGGATGTGCTGGATCAGGGGGGCGTCGGCCTTGCCGAGGATCGGGTCACGGGCGCCGAACACGCACAGCACCGGTTTGGTCCAGCGGCCCAGCACCTCCCATGCCGCCCGGTTGGCTCCGATGGCGGGATCCTCCGGCGAGGTGGGCACAAGTTGGGGGAAGGCGCGCGAGCCCTCCTTGTAGCTCTTGTCGGGGAACGGGGCGTCGTAGCCGTCGCGGACCTTTTTCGGCACCGGATGGACGGTGCCGCGGCCCACCAGCCAGCCGGACGGCAGCGCCGGGGAGTATTTGGCGAACGCGCGCCAGATCCGGAAAGCGGGCGGGGTGGGACGGTCGGCGATCGGGAGAAAACCGTTGGCGATGAACAGCTTTGCGAATCGGTCGGGGTTCTCTGCGGCCATCCGCAGTCCGATCAGCGAACCCCAGTCCTGAACGACGACGGTGATGCCGGTGAGGTCGAGCTGGGTGAGCCACGACGTCACCCAACTGACGTGACGGGCGTAGGTGTAGTCGGTGCGGCGGGTGGGTTTGTCGGATCGGCCGAACCCGATCAGGTCCGGGGCGAGCACACGGTGGCCGGCGGCGGCCAGCGGCTCGATCATGGTGCGGTAGAGGTAGCTCCAGGTCGGTTCGCCGTGCAACAGCACCACCGGGGCGCCGTCGCGCGGGCCTTCATCGACGTAGTGCATCCGCAGGGGCGGGGCGCCGTCGGCGGTGACGTCGAGATAGTGCGGGGCAAACGGATAGCCCTCGAGTCCGGCGAAGCGGGAGTCCGGCGTGCGCAGAAAGTCCATAGCTCATCTAAGCACCCGGGCGGTCGGACCGCCGACCCGGCGCTTAAGCCGACGGCTCCCTGGCCACCACATCGACCGTGTGCGGCACGTAGTTCTCCCACGAGATCGTCGGCTCCCCGTTCCACCGGTAGGCGACCAGCTTGCCGCCCGCCACGGCGCTGAAGTCGACACATGCGGTGTGGGTGGTCCAGTCCTCGCGATGGCGTTCCCACTGGAACCAGTAGTGGCCATAGATCACCGGCACCGGTTCGGTGTAGATCACCGACCGGTAGAACTCGTCGACCGGGTCTGCCGGCAGCGGCGGATAGGGCGAGCCGTCGAGCAGTGTCACGCCGCGGACATCGGCGACGTCGCGCAGGGTGCACGCGTCCTGATCCCACCACCGCACCCTCGCCTTGGTCCTGGGCGCGCCGCCGAAATCGCGGTACGGCGGGTGGCCGAGGTCGGTGAGGCTGATCTCCGGCCCTTTGAGCAGAATCTCGACCGCCTCGTACAGTTCGGTGCCCTTGGTGGCGGCCTCGATGAAGTTCGCGGTGGTGCGAAGGCGGTTCGAGCCGCAGATCTTTTCGACCACGCGCATCGAGTCCGAATGCCAGCAGGCGTGCACCACGCGCACTCCGCCGAGATCCACCCACAGGGGCAGCGTCTTGAACCAGTCCAGGTAGAAGATGCGTTGGTCGAGGGTCAACTGATCGAGGAAGGCCCGGTGCTGCCTGACGTTCTTCTCCTCGTGCCGGCGCATGAACTCACCGGGCTTGCGCGGGTCTTCGGTTGCGAAGGCCACCGCATTGAACTCGTGGTTGCCCATCGCGATATGGGCGGCACCGGAATCGACCATCGCCTTGACGATCTCAAGCACCTCACGCTGCTCGGACCCGCGATCGACCAGATCGCCGACGAACACCGCGGTGCGCTCCTGATGGCGATAGGACCCCGACCCGCTGCGGTAGCCGAGGCTGTCGAGAAGCTTCTTCAGCAAAGTCGCGCAGCCGTGGATATCACCGATGATGTCGTAGCCCTGCACGGACTCCCCCACTCTCCCGACCCCCGGGCTTACCAGATGACTCTGCCACCTGGTGTCGATTCCCTAGGGACCGGGTGCGGACGTTACCGACAAGGGCGACGGCGGTGGCGGCGCTCCGGAATTCATGGCACTGCCCCTGACCCACTGATCCCACGGGACGGACCAGTCGCCGTTGTGGACCTGATCGAGCGGCGGGCCGCCGGTGTAGCGCACCTCGACCACATCGCCGGGCTGGACGAAGTTGAAGAACCACTGGGCATTGTCGCGGCTGAGGTTCAGGCAGCCGCTGGAGACATTGGTATTGCCCTGCGCCCAGACGGTGTCGTCGAGTTGATGGATGTAGATGCCGTCGGTGCTGATGCGGGTGGCGAAGCCGATCTCGCGCTTGTAGCTTTCCGCCGAACCGGCCGGCACCCCGTAGGTGGCCGAGTCCATGGTGACAACCTCGTCCTTGTCCAAGACGGTGTAGACCCCGGTCGGGGTCCACCAGTGGAAGGTCTTGCCACCGAGCAGCGAAGTGCCGCCGCGGCCCATCGAGGTGGGCATGGTGCGCACCAGCGCCCCGTTGTCGAAGACGCTGATCTGCTTGGTGATGTCGTTGGCGATCGCGATGTGCGCGTCGCCGATGGTCAGGTTGGCCTTCGCGTCGGCCTGGCCGTAGAGCCCCTCACCGAGCTGGAGGCCGAGCATATTGAGCTCGACGTTGATCCTGGTGCCGGGGGTATAGAAGTACTGGGGCCGCCAGTGCGCTTTGGTGTCGCCGATCCAGTACCAGTTGCCCGCCACGGCCGGGGTGGTCCGCACGATCATGTTCTGCTCTGCCAGGGCCTTGTTGGTGATCGGCTCGTCGAAGTGCGCGACCACGACGGTGCCGACGCCGTACTTCTGGTTCTCCTGGACCGCGAACCCGCCCTGCACCTCGATGTAGGGGTGGGCGAAGTTGTTCGGATAGGCCGTCGAGAAGGTGCTGGTGCGGGTCAGCGGCACCCCGCTGCCGCTCGTGGCCGATACCGTCATGGAGTAGTTGCGCGCGAAGCTCAGCCGTTCGGTGGGGGCCCAGGTCTTGCCGTCCGGGGAGACCCGGCCGTTGACGGCGTTGCCCCAGTCGTCGACCAGGCTCACCGCGGTGATCTTGCCGTCGAGGACCTCCGCGTTGACGGCAGTGAGCGGGTTGAGATCCTCGGCGTCGTCGAACGGCGAGACGCCGACGATCGGGGGCACGGGCGGACCGGGCTGCTGCACCTGCAGGGCCGCCGTGGCCACCGGCATCTTGCAGGCCCCGCGGCAACCCGGAATCCCGGCAACATCGCTGGCCAGCACACCTAACAGCAACACCACGACGACGACGCACGTGGTGCGGGCGCGACGGGGGAAGCTCACCGAGTTACTCCAGGCAGGTATATCGAATACTCCAGGTGCCAGACGCTGACAGCCATGATCATAAACATAGCGACACCCGCGCGGGAACCTGAGGACCGGCGGCAGTTTGTTAACAGTGCTAGCAACTTTTCCGACCGGCGGCGGACGGCTCCGATCACCGCAGCTGTTAAGATTGTGGCAACGCTGACGCCCGCAGGGGTGACAGCACGTCGTGGAACACATTCACTCCACCCGGCACAGCCCTCACTTTTTGGCTTCCGAGGGCCCGGATTCGATTGATTCAAGTGTCTGGCTCCTAGCAGCCGAGCACTCCATGTCTCGCGGCGATCCGATATTGCCGACCGGCAGTCTCGCCACACATGCTGTGAAAGGCACTTTTTCTCATGACTACCCCTATGACCAACCCTTTAACGGCGACCTTCGCCGACCTCGGCGTACCCGAGGCACTGGTGGCCGCGCTGGCCGCCGACGGCCTCACCGACGCTTTCCCCATCCAGGTGCAGACGCTGCCCGACACCCTCGCCGGGCGCGACGTGCTGGGCCGCGGGAAGACCGGCAGCGGTAAGACGCTGGCCTTCTCCATCCCGCTGGTCAGCCGGCTGGCCGGCAGCAAGCGCCAGCCCGGCCGGCCCGCCGGGCTGGTGCTCGCCCCCACCCGTGAACTGGCGACCCAGATCACTGCGACGCTGACCCCCCTGGCCGCGGCCTACGGACTCAAGGTCAGCACGATCTTCGGCGGCGTGCCGCAGGGCCGTCAGGTCACCGCGTTGCGGGCCGGGGTCGACATCGTCGTCGCCTGCCCCGGACGCCTCGAGGACCTGATGCGCCAGAAGCACATCAGCCTCGATGCGGTGCAGATCACCGTGATCGACGAGGCCGACCACATGGCCGACCTCGGGTTCCTGCCCGGAGTCACCCGCATTCTGGCGGCCACCCCGGCCGGCGGGCAGCGGATGCTGTTCTCCGCGACGCTGGACAACGGTGTGGACAAGCTCGTCAAGCGCTTCCTGCGCAACGAGCTGTCGCATTCGGTGGACAGCGAGAACTCCCCCGTCGCGGCGATGACACATCACGTGTTCCACGTCTCGGGTGTGGACGCCAAGAAGCACCTCGTCCAGATGCTCGCCTCCGGCACGGGACGGCGAATCCTGTTCCTGCGCACCAAACATCAGGCTCGCAAGCTTGCCAAGCAGCTCACCGAGGCGGGTATCCCGTCGGTGGATCTGCACGGAAACCTGTCGCAGCCCGCCCGTGACCGCAACCTGGCGGCGTTCACCGCCGGCACCGCGCGAGTGCTGGTGGCCACCGACATCGCCGCGCGGGGGGTACACGTCGACGACGTCGAACTCGTGGTGCACTGCGACCCGCCCACCGAGCACAAGGCATACCTGCACCGCTCCGGACGCACCGCGCGGGCCGGGCGTGCCGGCGACGTGGTGACCGTGGTGCTGCCCGAGCAGCGTAAGGACACCAACGCACTGCTGCGCAAGGCCGGGATCAACGTCGCCCCCCAGCAGGTGGGTGCGGACTCCGAGGCCGTGCGTCAGTTGGTCGGCGAAGTGGCGGCCTACCGCAAGCCCGCCGTCGCACCGGTCGTTCAGCAGACTCCCGCGCGTACCGGCCAGTCGCGGCGTCCCCGCGGTGGTGGCAACGGCGGCGGTGGCGGTCATCGCGGCACACCGGCCACGCACGGCCGCCGGCGGGCGTCGCGCCCGACCGGCATATCGGCCCGCTAGTCGGGCCCCGACCCCGACCCGGTGGCGGGCGAAACCTTCCAGGATCCGCTTGCCACCTGGGCGGCGCGCACGATCCGGTCGGCGGCCTCATACACCGGGGTGCCGTACTCGATGTCGGGGATGGCCCGGCCCGCGGACTGCCGCAGCACCATCAGTGCCAGTGCCACCGGTGTCATGGTCGGGATCACCAGGATCCTGGTGGACGCCGTGGTGCCGGCCAGACTCATCAACCGCTGCTGGCTTGCGTCCCACCCCATCTTCGTCGCCGCGTCTGCGGCCATGGTGCTCAGCACCGGGGTGCGCGATTTAGCCAGCCAGTTGATCTGGATGTCGACCACCGCACCGATGGCCGGGATCAGTGCGTCGACCAGATCGGGAAGCTCGCGCCCCATGGACGCGGTATAAGGCCACCAGGCGCCGTCGATGTCACCGCCGAGTGCACCGGTCAGCGAGACGCGAACACGGTTGGCCGTGCGTCGCGAGTTCCGGGGACCGGTCATAAAGGCGCTGCCTGAGTAATAACTGAATTAACTCTACAGAGCGCCCCGGGAAGACTTTGCGGCACCAGACTGCCGGGCAGCTACCCGCCGATGCCCAGCCGGTGGGCCAGATCCGCGCCACCGTGCTCGGCGATGAAGGCCGGATCCCCGCACACCACCAGTTGATCGCGCGCCCGGGAAAGCCCGACGTACAAGCGTTCTCGCGCGCGCTCCAGTGCCGCTTTGTCATTGACCACCAGAACGACAGCGCGCCGCTCGAGGCCCTTGAAGCCGAGCACGTGCCCGTAGAACACCTGCTCGACGTCCCAGAACGAATCCCAGTAGGCCTTATTGCCGGCCTTCTGACGCTCGGTCTGCTCGGGGTGGCGGCTACCGGTGGTCAGCAGGGCGACGTCTTCGGGCCGCCATCCCTCGTCGAGCAACTGCTCGATCTGATCGTCGCCGACGTCGAGCGCCTCGTCGATGCCGCATGGCACGAATCGCACCTCCGGACCGTCGCCACCCATGGATCGCATGGGGTGGTCGACGAGCGACTGGAACGCGGTCGCGATCTGGCGGGTGTTACGGATGTTCTGGTCCAGGATCAGCGGCACCAGAGGCACCGGCGGGGTGCCCTGGCGGTCGAACACCCGCTGGCCCTCGTCGATGAACACGTACAGCCCACCGTTCTCGGGGTCGCGAAGCGCGGCCAGCACCGGCTCCCACCAGCTGTCGGCGAAGTCCTGCGCCTCGTCGATGACGATGGCGTCGAACCGCTTTCCGTCGGACAGCTCGCCGGCCAGCTCCAGCATGGTGGCGGGCAGGTCGTGTTCGAAGAACTGCGAGACCTCCCGGCTGCGCTCATTCTCGTCGGGGCCCTTCGGCGCGCCCCACTGGATACCGAGACTGTGGAACTCCCCGACGTAGCCGGGCTGCTTGCGCCGCGACCATTCGGCCGTGATGCGCCGAAGGTAGGAGGCCAATCCGTGGGAGTAGCAGATCAATGCCACCCGCTGGCCTTTGTCGGCCAGCCGGCGGGCCTGCTCGACGGCCAGGAACGTCTTACCGCTGCCCGCGCCGCCGCGGATCTCCACCCGGTTGAGCAACTGGGCCGCGGAGAGGATGACGGCCTGCTGCTCGGTGAGGATGTCGGCAGCGTCCTCGTTGCCGTCGGCCCGGGCCACGACATCGCGCTGCGGCAGTCCGCGTCCGCCCAGCGCGACACGCAGTTGCTCGACGCCCGCGTCGCTGAGCAGCGGCAGGTGGGTCTTCTGGTTGAGCGCGACATCGCGCAGCAGCGATCCGACATGCCCGATCTCGTCGCGGTCGATGACCATCCAGCGCGGGCATTCCGGCAGCGCGAAGTCCTGTGGCATAGAGCTTTTCGCCACCACGACGACGTGATTCCAGCGCACCCGGCCCTGGGTCCAGCGGGGGTCTTTCTCGATGAACGAGCGCAGCGCGTAGCGGGCCTGGCGAACCTGGCGGACCGGGTCGATGACCTTGACCCTTCCGTCGTACTGGCTCTGCAGCCAGTCGGTGCCGTTGTGCCACACCTCGCCACCCTTGACCTCGACGCAGACGATTCCTGCGCCTTCGAGCGCGACGACGAAGTCGATCTCGTGGTCCTTGAGATGATCGGTGACCCGTTGGCCGGCGATGATCACGTCATGCTCGCCGAGTTGCTCCATCAGGGCCTTGAAAACCTGCCGTTCGGTGGCGGTGGCCAGGCGTGGGTCCTCGGGCACGGCGATAGGCATAGGTGCGGATCTTCCCCCGGGTCGTCAGCGCCGGCGTAGATCATCCGGCCTGGTGAATCGTACGGCGGACGGTGCCGTGTACTGTAGACCTCAGAGCGGTTTCGCCCTGTGGGGGGACTTCACATCCACCTGCGAAACGCTCTTTCCCGCTCAGACCGCATTCCGACGGTCGGGCATGATGAAAGAAACCATATGAGTGACAACAACCTGTTCTCCCACCCCGTTGAGGCCGAGCACGTCGTGACGAACACCGACTCGACCGATCCGGTGGAGAATCCGGTGTTTTCCGATCAAGATCGCTAGTCGGGGTAAATACCCGTAGGCTGTCAGACAGGGCATCAGATTTGGATGCCCGTTTCATGAGATGAGAGAAGTAACAGAATGGCACAGGGAACTGTGAAGTGGTTCAACAGCGAGAAGGGCTTCGGCTTCATCGCCCCCGACGGTGGCGCGGAGGACGTATTCGTCCACTTCTCCGAGATCAGCGGTAGCGGTTACCGCTCGCTGGAGGAAAACCAGCGAGTGGTCTTCGAGATCGGCCAGGGAGCCAAGGGCCCCCAGGCCCTCGCTGTCCGCCCGGAGTAGTAGCGCAGCACGACACGCAGTACAAAAAACACTGTGGGTCGGCAGGGAAACCTGCCGGCCCACTTTTGTCTCTCCGGGTTGTGCGAAATCAGCTCCGCTCATTGGTATTTCGGCGTAGTCCCCAAGACGCGTAGGCTGGGTGTATCGGCGGCCTACTCGCGCACAACCGTTCTGAGGTTCGTGTCACCGCCGAATAACTCGGGCCGTACGGCGCCCAAAGATGGGAGCGTCTGATGACGCAAACACAACAACCCCGCTCGTCCGCAGGCTGGCACCAGGCCCCGCCGGAGCAGACCCCGCGACTTCGGCTCAAGCCCAAAGCGCCGGCCACCGGTCTCGTCGACGGTGCCTGGTGGCCGCGTAGCACCGACCTCGCTGTCGAGCTTCCCGACCTGCTGGCCGTTCTCTCGGTACGGCTCGGCGAGATCAACGACGTGAGCTACCGGCTTGAGGAATGGGCGCCGGCTCCCAGAAAGGTGAGCATCGGCGGGCATGTCGTCCGACTGTCCGGATTCCATCGGCAGCCGGCCGACACCATCGAGGTCAGAGGCGTGCTTGGCACCAGCGTGCTGCTGGTGCTCTCGCCCCATGCCGATCCGGAACAGGCGCACGAGACCCTGATGGCCGCCGCCGCGGCGGATGACGCGTCGACGACGGCGGCACTGCTCGGGGCCGGCCGAACCTGAGCAGCCGGTGCCGGTCAGGAAGGACTCGGTGCCGGCGCCTTCTCGAACAGATAGTGGAACACCATCCATTCGTTGCCGTCGCGGTAGCCGAAGACCTCCGAGCAGAACAGCAGGAACATCCGCCAGCGCTCCAGCGCCACCGACGCTGAGGTGGGGCCGCCTTCCAGCGCCAGCAGGCATTCGGCCCTGTTGGCGTCGAGGCGTTCCAGCCAGGCGTCAAGCGTGCGGGTGTACTGGCGGCCGTTGACGTCCCACACCTGGCTCTGCGTGAGGTCGGCTGGCAGGAAGTGCTCCAGGAGATCGCGGCTGGGCATGGTGCCGCCGGCGAAGAAGTACTTACCCATCCAATCGGTGGTCTTGAAGTCGTAGGCGAAGCGCCGGTTGCCGAGGATCTGCACCATCATCGCGCCGTCGGGCGTGAGCCAGGAACTGAGTTTGGCCAGCACCATGTCGTAGTTCTTCATGTGCTCGAGCATTTCGCAGGACACGATCACGTCGAATCCGCCCGCGAACTCGGCTGGGTCGAAGCTGCTCGCATCGGCTTTGACACAGTCGAAGCGGCCGTCGTGTTTGGAGTTCTTGGATTTGATGTAGTCCTGCTGGGTGGCACTGTTGGACAGGAACGTCACATGCGCGCCCGGATAGTTCTCCAGCACGTAGCTGCCGAGCGAACCCCAGCCACATCCGAGATCGAGCAGCCGGATGTTCTTCTTGGCCTTCAGCAACGCGCCAAGTTGCAATCGCTCCTCCAAGAAGGTGTGCAGCATGGCGTCTTCGGCTTGGGCCAGACTGGTGGAGGCGCCGGCGAACTCACAGCACGAGTACTTCAGGTGCGGCCCGAGCATCAGGTGAAAGAACCGGGTGGGCACTTCGTAGTGCTGGATGTTGGCGTCGTCCTGGTGCAGCGCCCCGGCGCTGGCACGCAACTTCTCGAAGTAATTCTTCTTGTAGAAGGCCTGCCTGGCCGTATCGCCGCCGCACTCGAAGGTCTTGACCCATTGCGCGCACATCAGGCGCACCAGCGCGCGCATCACCACGTCGGGCAGCAGACCGCGTTCCTGGAGCGCGAGGATGGTGTTGAAGACGCGTTCCACGGCCACCATCCAAACACGCCGGCCGGTGAGCGAGGGTGGTTCCCCGTCTGGTCCCGGAAGGCCCGGTATGCCTAGGCTGATCTCATGTCGCTGCTGTTCAATCCCCGCACCTATGACCCCAGCTCCTTCGACCAGGCCACGAGGGAGCAACTGCTGGCCCTGATCGACTTCTTCGAGACCAAGGGCCTGGCCCGCAACAAGGAGGAGTACTACTCCGGCGAGTGGTACTCGGACTTTCTGGCGCTGGTCGCCGACAAGCGGATCTTCGCCGACTTCGCGACGCCGGCGGAGATCGGGCAACTGGTCGGTAGCGGGGACGCGCGCTGGGACCTGGCCCGGATCAATGAACTCAATGAGATCCTCGGGTTCTATTCGCTCGCGCACTGGTACGCCTGGCAGGTGTCGGTGCTGGGTCTGGGACCGGTGTGGCTCAGTGGCAACGACGACGCCCGCGCTCAGGTGGCCGGCCTACTGGCCGAGGGCCACATCTTCGGGTTCGGGCTGTCCGAGCGCGAGCATGGCGCCGACATCTACTCCTCGGACATGATCCTGACCCGGGCGGGCGAGGGGTTTCGCGCCAGCGGCGGCAAGTGGTACATCGGCAACGGCAACGCGGCCGGGCGACTGAGCGTGTTCGGCAAGTTCGCCGACGACGATCCCGAGCACCCGGGTGAGTATGTGTTCTTCCTCGTCGACCCCGGCCACGAGAGCTACGAGCTGATCAAGAACGTCGTCGCCGGGCAGATGTTCGTCGCGGCATTCAACCTTCACGACTACCCGGTGGCGCAGTCGGACATCCTGCACGTGGGCAAGCCCGCATGGGACGCCGCACTCGCGACGGTCAACGTCGGCAAGGTGAACCTGGGGTGGGCCAGCATCGGCATCTGTGAGCACTCGTTCTTCGAGGCGGTGACCCATGCCAACAACCGGGTGCTGTACGGCAACCGGGTCACCGACTTCCCGCACGTGCGCCGCATGCTCGCCGACGCCTACGCACGACTGGTGGCGATGAAGATCTTCGCCGCGCGCTCCACCGATTACTTCCGCTGCGCCGACGAGGACGACCGCCGGTTCCTGCTGTTCAACCCGATCACCAAGGCCAAGGTAACCAGCGAGGGCGAGCGGGTCATCGACCTGCTGTGGGATGTCATCGCGGCCCGTGGTTTCGAGCGAGACACCTACTTCAGCCGCGCGGCCAGCGATATCCGGGCGTTGCCGAAACTCGAAGGCACCGTGCATGTCAACATCGCGCTGGTGCTCAAGTTCATGCCGCGCTACCTCGGCGCGGCACATGGTGCGGCACAGCAGTATCCGCCGATCCCGGTACGTCAGGACGCCGGCGATGACGCCTACCTGTTCCATCAGGGTCCGGCCAAGGGCCTGGGGTCGATCGGGTTCGCCGACTGGCGCCCGGCCTTTGACCGGTTCGCGCACCTGGCCAACATCGCGGTGTTCCGCGAGCAGATCGACGCCTTCACTCAACTGGTGCTGACTGCCCCGCCCACCGAGGCCCAGGGCAAAGACCTGGACTACCTGCAGATCCTGGGACAGTTGTTCACCCAGATCGTGTACGCGCAGCTGATTCTGGAGTCCGCCGCGCTGGCCATCGACGAGGGTGAGACCCGGCCGGGTTCGGTGAGTGACCTCTCGGATCTGCGCGAGACGCATCTGGATCGGATGTTCGCGGTGTTCGTCCAGGACATGGCTGAGCAAGCCGTCGCCCTGCACGGCCAGGCGTCGGCCACCGAGGCTCAGAGCACGGCGGCGCTGACGATCGTGCGCAAGCCGCGGATCGAGGCGGCGGGCGAGGACGCGTTCGTCTCGGAGGTGCTGGGCTACAGCGGCGCGTATGAGATGAAGGGCTGAATTGGGTGGCAGGTACAGGATTCGAACCTGTGTAGGCTTTCGCCGACGGATTTACAGTCCGCTCCCATTGGCCGCTCGGGCAACCTGCCGTGAATCAAACCGAACCACCCGGGTTGATGCGTCTAGCAGGGTACAACGAGGATGTACCCCGGACACAAACCGGCCGGAAGCCACACGGCCGGCACCCCCAGGAGGCATCCGAGATGGCTGATTCCAGCTTCGACATCGTCAGCAAGGTCGATCGCCAGGAGGCAGACAATGCGCTGAATCAGGCGGCCAAGGAACTGGCCACCCGGTTCGACTTCCGCGGCACCGACACCACCATCGCCTGGAAGGGCGATGAGGTGGTCGAGATCGTCTCCTCCACCGAGGAACGGGCCAAGGCCGCCGTCGACGTGTTCAAGGAGAAGCTCATCCGGCGCGACATCTCGATGAAGGCCTTCGACGCCGGCGAACCGCAGCCGTCGGGAAAGACCTACCGGGTCACCGGCTCCATCAAAGAGGGCATCAGCAGCGAGAACGCCAAGAAGATCACCAAGCTGATCCGCGACGAAGGCCCCAAGGGCGTCAAGGCCCAGATCCAGGGCGACGAGATCCGGGTGAGTTCCAAGAAGCGCGACGACCTCCAGGAGGTCATCGCCCTGCTCAAGGGTGCCGACCTGGAGGTCGCGCTGCAGTTCGTCAACTACCGCTGAGCGCTGGCCCGCACGGCAGGGCACTGCTTATGGTGGTGACATGACCGTTTCCCCGGAGACCGCCAATGCCCCCGCCGAAGCCGACGGCGGCACCTTTGACGTCGTGATCGTCGGCGCCGGCATCTCCGGCATCGGCGCCGCCTACCACCTCGACCAGCGCAGCCAGGCCACCCGGTACGTGGTGCTGGAGCGCCGCGACCGCATCGGCGGCACCTGGGACCTGTTCCGCTATCCCGGGGTGCGCAGCGACTCCTCCATCTTCGCCCTCAGCTGGCCGTGGGAGCCGTGGCGGGGCAAGGAGTACGTGGCCGACGGCGATCAGATCCGCGACTACATGGAAGACACCGCCCGAAAGCACGGCATCTATCCGCACATCCGGTTCGGCACCCATGTGCAGTCCGCGGACTGGGACTCGGCCACCGACACCTGGACCGTGCACGTCATCGAGAACGGCGAAGCCAAGCGCTACCGCAGCCGGTTCGTCTTCTTCGGCTCCGGCTACTACAACTACGACGAGCCCTACAGCCCGGAGTTCCCCGGCCTGGACAGCTTCAAGGGCACGGTGATCCACCCGCAATACTGGCCCGACGACTTCGACACCACCGGCAAGAAGATCGTGGTGATCGGCTCCGGCGCCACCGCGGTGTCGATGGTGCCCGCACTCGCCCGCAAGTCCGGCCACGTCACGATGCTGCAGCGCTCACCGGGCTACCTGTTCTCCATTCCCCGGGTCAACCGGGTGTTCAGCGCGTTGCGCACGGTGCTACCGAACAAAGCCTCTTACAACGCGATTCGCGGGTACGCCGTGACCTTCGAGAAGGTGATGTGGGTGATCGCCCGCAGCTTCCCGAACGCGGTGCGCAAGTTCATCCGGTGGCAGAACGTCAGCAAGCTGCCGCAGGGTTATCCGGTGGATGTCGACTTCAAGCCGCGCTACAACCCGTGGGATGAGCGTATGTGTCTGGTCGCCGACGGCGACGTCTTCGAGGAGATCAGCAAGGGCACCCTCGATGTGGTGACCGATCACATCGAGCGCTTCGATGAGAGCGGCGTGGTGCTCAAGAGTGGCAAGCACCTCGACGCCGACGTGATCGTCACCGCCACCGGCCTGCAACTGCAGGCCCTGGGCGGGGTGCGGGTGAGCGTGGACGGCGCCGAGGTCAAGCCGCAGGACAAGTTCTCCTACAAGGCGCACATGCTCGATGACGTGCCCAATCTGTTCTGGTGCATCGGCTACACCAACGCGTCCTGGACGTTGCGTGCGGACATGACCGCGCGCGCCTCGGCCAAGCTGATGGACTACATGGACGAGCGCGGCTACACCCACGCCTACCCCCACCTGGGCGCCGAACCGGTGGCCGAGAAGCGCACCTGGGACCTGCAAGCGGGCTATGTCCAGCGCAGCCTGCACGCGCTGCCCAAGTCGGGCGACAAGCGGCCGTGGGTGGTGCGCCAGGATTTCCTGGCCGACACCATCGACTTCCGCTTCCTGGACAAGATCGAAGAGGACATGGTGTTCGGAAAGCTGCGCCGACCGGCGCAACTGGTGGGGTAGCGCCGACCGGCGCAACTGGTGGGGTAGCGCGTTTGGCGAACCTCCGGTGAACGCCGCCGGACGGCACTAGTTTTTACGCCATGACAGCTGATCGCCGCGAACCACAAGTCGTCGTCCTCGGAGGCGGCTCCTGGGGCACCACCGTCGCCTCCATCTGTGCCCGCCGGGGTCCGACGGTGCAGTGGGTGCGCTCCGCGGAGACCGTCGACGACATCAACACCAACCACCGCAACTCGCAGTACCTCGGCGACGAGGTGGAGCTCTCGGAAACCCTGCGCGCCACCACCGATTTCAGCGAGGCCGCCGACCGCGCGGACGTGATCGTCATGGGTGTGCCCAGCCACGGCTTCCGCGGTGTGCTCGAGAACCTCGCCGCCGAACTGCGGCCCTGGGTTCCGGTGGTCAGCCTGGTCAAGGGCCTTGAGCAGGGCACCAACATGCGGATGAGCCAGATCGTCGACCAGGTCCTGCCCGGCCATCCGGCCGGCATCCTCGCCGGACCCAACATCGCCAAGGAGGTTTCCGAGGGCTTCGCCGCCGCCGCCGTGCTGGCCATGCCCGACCAGAACCTGGCCTCCAACCTGGCAAAGATGT
>JAIOQK010000145.1 GCA_021413425.1 Mycobacterium sp. | reverse complement strand
GCCGTGCCGCCGATCAACGAGTCACACGTCGAGATGGACGCGGCCTGGGCTCTGTATGAGGCGTACATCAAGATCCTGACCGGTGAGGTGGAAACGGCACTGGTGTACGGGTTCGGCAAGTCCAGTGCGGGCACCCTGCGCAGGGTGCTGGCCCTGCAGACCGACCCCTACACGGTCGCGCCGCTGATGCCCGATGCGGTGTCCATGGCCGGTCTGCAGGCCCGCCTCGGTCTGGACGCCGGTAAATGGACACAGGAGCAGATGGCGCAGGTGGCGCTGGACTCGCTGGCGGTGGCGCAGCGCACCGATTCGGAGAAGCCCGCCAAGAGCATCGACGAGTTGCTGGCCCGCCCGTTCTTCGCCGACCCACTGCATCGTCACGACATCGCACCGATCACCGACGGCGCGTCGATCGTCGTTCTGGCCGCCGGGGACCGCGCGCGGGAACTGCGCGAAAGGCCGGCCTGGATAACAGGTTTCGAGCACCGCGTCGAGACGCCTGTCATCGGTGCCCGCGATCTCACCATGTCCCCGTCGACGGCGGCGTCGGCCGCCTCTGCCACCGGCGGGGACACCGGCTCTATCGATGTGGCGGAGATCTACGCACCGTTCAGCCATCAGCAGCTGATCCTGACCGAGGCGATCGGCCTGAAGAAGTCCACCAGGATCAATCCGTCAGGCGGCGCACTGGCCGCCAATCCGATGTTCTCCACCGGATTGGAGCGCATCGGATACGCCGCCCGCCACATCTTCGACGGCTCCGCCCAACGGGTGCTGGCGCACGCGACGCAAGGGCCTGTGCTGCAGCAGAACCTGGTGGCGGTACTGGAGGGTAAGAACTGATGGGCGCGCCGACGACGATGCAGAGCGAGACACGAGCGATGCGGAGGAGTGGCGCAGATGGCTAAGAAATATCTGGCGGCCGTACTCGGTACCGGCCAGACCAAGTACGTCGCCAAACGGACCGACGTCTCGATGAACGGCCTTGTACGCGAGGCGATCGAGAAGGCGCTGGCCGACAGCGGTTCGACCTTCGATGACATCGACGCCGTGGTGGTCGGTAAAGCACCCGACTTCTTCGAGGGCGTGATGATGCCCGAGCTGTTTATGGCCGACGCCATCGGAGCGACCGGTAAGCCGTTGATCCGGGTGCACACCGCCGGCTCGGTGGGCGGTTCGACCGGTGTGGTCGCCGCCAGCCTGGTCCAGTCCGGCCGGTACCGCCGGGTGCTGGCGATGGCCTGGGAGAAGCAGTCGGAGTCGAACGCCATGTGGGCGCTGTCCATTCCGGTGCCGTTCACCAAGCCGGTCGGCGCCGGTGCGGGCGGTTACTTCGCCCCGCATATCCGGGCCTACATGCGCCGATCGGGCGCACCGGCTCACATCGGTGCGATGGTCGCCGTCAAGGACCGACTCAACGGAGCGAGGAATCCGCTGGCCCATCTTCACCAGCCCGATATCACTCTGGAGAAGGTGATGGCCTCCCAGATGCTCTGGGATCCGATCCGATTCGACGAGACGTGCCCGTCCTCCGACGGTGCCGCGGCCATCGTCATCGGCAACGAGGAGATCGCCGACAAGAGGGTGGCCCAGGGTCACCCGGTCGCCTGGGTGCACGCCACCGCGCTGCGCACCGAGCCGATCGCCTACTCCGGGCGCGATCAGGTCAACCCGCAGGCCGGCCGGGATGCGGCCGCCGCCCTGTGGAAGGCCGCGGGCATCACCAGTCCGATCGACGAGATCGACGTGGCCGAGATCTACGTCCCGTTCTCCTGGTTCGAGCCGATGTGGCTGGAGAACCTCGGCTTCGCGCCGGAGGGCGAGGGGTGGAAGCTCACCGAGGCCGGTGAGACGGCGATCGGGGGCCGGTTGCCGGTCAACCCCTCCGGTGGTGTGTTGTCATCGAACCCGATCGGGGCATCTGGCTTGATCCGCTTCGCCGAGGCCGCCAGACAGGTGATGGGAAATGCCGGCGATCATCAGGTTCCCGGGGCCCGCAAGGCTCTCGGGCATGCCTACGGCGGCGGCTCGCAGTACTACTCGATGTGGGTCGTCGGCTCGGATAAACCGACCCGGCCCTGAGTTCAGATAAGTCCGAGTCGGCAGTCGCAGTGCACGGGGGCGATTCAGACGGCCGAATCCATCTCCGAACTGCCCCAGCGTGGCTTGCGCTCCGGTGTAGCGTCAGGCACATCTGAGCCGTATGCCCTTCGCCAGGCTAATTGACTGTGCTGACGGGTGTTGGTCAACAAAATCACGTACCCGGATTGGAACCGAGAATGACCTACACACTGCGCCCCACACTGCGTTCGCCGCTGGCCGCCGCCACGATAGCCGCCGTCGGCGCGGCAGCGGTGATCACCACAGCACCCGATGTCTCCGACGGATTGCGCGCCGCGCTGATGGCGCCGTCGACTGCCCAGGTCTCCCTCGCAGCATGGCAGAACCCCATTGTGGCATTGCTGGACTCCGGCGAGATAGCCGAGAACTACGTCTTCGCCGGCTACTACAACGGCGGCGACTTCCCGACGCCGGGCGCCGGGGAGGCCAACTGGCCCTCCGCCGGATTCGACCAGACCGGCGGGGACCTGCTGAACTACCTGCTCTACCAGGAGCCAGAGTTGGGCAACTACTTCTACGTGGGCTTCTTCGAGAACTTCACCGCCGAGGCCTATTTCCCGGCGGCACAGCGGCAACTGATCAACGTCGCGGACTACGTCAGCGTCGTTCTGAGCGGACTGAATCTGGCAGCCAGGGAGTTGGCGACGGGCGTCTGGGACTTGCCGTCGGCTGTCATCAACGCGGTCCAGCTGGCTGTTCAGGGACAGTTCTCTGAAGCGCTCACCGTTATCGGCGACGCGATCATCGCCCCCATCGTCGCAGCCGGGGACAGCGTCATCTCCGCCGCAACCTACGTCCTGAGCAATGTTGTGGCCAGGGCAGGTGCGGTGATCGCCGCGCTGCCGCAGATTCTGACGACCTTCGCCGGATGGGCGGTCGGCAGCGCCTCGATCTTGGCTCAGGAAACCGTCGCGATCGCCACCGGTGTCGTATCGAACCTGTCCACCCTCAATATCGAGGGTGCCTGGAACACCGCCGTCGACGGATTGCTGGGGCCGTCGGGAATTCCGGGCACGCTACTGAACCTGATCACCGGCGCGGGCGTGCAGACCGGGCCGATCATCAATCCGGCAACCGACATTCCGGCCAACTTCGTGCCCAGCTTCCGCACAGCATTCCAGGCCGCGCAGTGGACGGTCAGGGGCGCACTGGAGACGACGGCGAGCACAGCTGCTGCGACTTCGCCCAGGGCCGACCGGCGTGCGACGGCACCCTCGGCGGCGGCTTCCCTCGCCGAGACCCCCTCTGCTGCTGCCGATTCCGCTGCCCCGGTGGACCGTAATGCCGTCTCGGCGGACCGCGGCGCCGGCAACCGCGACCGCGCCGGCCGGTCGCCGGCGGATCGGGCCGACCGCGATTCCAGGGGCACCGAATCCTGACCGTGCAGTTGCCCTTTCCACAGCCGCATCCCCTGCGCGCCGGAGCCGAACTGCGCGCCGTGCGTGCGGCGGGACCCATCCATCGGGTCCGGACCTCGGTGGGCGATGAGGCCTGGCTGATCACCGGCTACGCCGAGGTACGCGCGCTGCTGGACGACGACCGTCTCGGCCGTTCGCACCGCACACCTCAGATCGCACCGCGCAGCCGGGCTTCGGCCCTTTTCGGCGGTCCGATCGGCGACTTCGAGGCGGAATTCACCGGCCACGAGCGGATGCGCTCCCTGCTGAACCCGCACTTCTCCGCCCGTAGCCTGCATGCGCTGAAGCCGAGGGTGGAGGCACTCACCACGGGTCTGCTGGATGAATTGGACCTGCACGGCCCGCCCGCGGATCTGCACATGCAACTCGCGCTGCCGCTGCCGGTACTAGTCATCTGCGAACTGCTGGGAGTGCCCTACGACGATCGGGAGACTTTCCAGTCGTGGGTTCACGCCTGCGCCTTCGAGAAAGACGCGGACAAGTCCCTACAGGGCATGGCGGCGCTGATCGAATACTGCACCGGACTGGTGGCCGACAAGCGCCGCAGACCGGGAGAGGATGTGATCTCGCGGCTGTGCGAGGAAGATGGCCTCCCGGATGTCGAAATCGCAGTTCTCGCAATGGCTCTGTTGTTCGCCGGCTTCGAGACCTCCGTCGTCAAGATCTGGCATCTGATCGTGCAGTTGCTCAGTGAGCGGAACCAGTGGCAGGCGCTGCTGGATGATCCGTCGTTGATTCCGAAGGCGACCGAAGAGTTGATGCGCGTGACTATGAATGCCAATCCCGGCATCCCGCGCTATGCACGGGAGACCTTCACGATCAACGGTGTCACTATCGGCGATGGGGATCTGGTGCTCTTGGACCCGGGATCGGCTAATCACGATCCGGAGTTTTTTGACAGTCCCGATGTCGCTGACTTCCGCCGCAGAGGGACTCCGCCAATGTCGTTCGGATATGGCAGGCGTTACTGTCTGGGCGCGCCGCTGGCCAGGCTCGAGTTGAAATCGGTTTTCTCGCAGTTGATCCCGCGTTTTCCGGATATGCGACTGACGGTCGATGCATCGGAGTTAAGCACCAACGTCGACGATTTGGGATCAGGTCTGGGTGCGTTACTTGTGACCTGGTAAGACTTGTCTTAGTCGACCTCGCCCAGGCCCGCCAGATAGCGCTGCGCCAGATCCCGATAGGCCTGCGGATTGGCGTTGACCCACCACCAGTGAGTGCGCGGCGATCAATCACAACGCCCACCAGCACCGCCGTCGGCGCGACGAATGCGGTGGGATCAACCTTGGGCGAGCGGCCCTCGAAGGCATACAGCGGCATCGTTCAGATTGACCCCAGCGACAGAGGCGCAAAGTCTATAGTCCTGACATGGGGTTCACCCGTCGCCGCTACGCCTGGCTGGGCGCCGGCGCCCTAGCTCTCGGTTTCAGCGCCGCACTGGCCGGCGGTGCCGCAACGGCACATGCCGACGCGGCGTCGGGTTCCGGCACCGCCGATGACGGCCCGCGTAGCAGTCAGTCAGTGCGTAGCCATGCGACGGCGGCCAGGACTTCGACATCGCGACCCGCGTCGCCGATTAGCGCCATTGCCGGCCGGTCTCAGTCCAGTGCGCCGCCGGCGGCGCCGACCACCGGCCAGATCGCCTCTCGCAGTGCCTCGGCGAAGGCCGTCGGCGTCAACCCGATCGGCACGTTGCTGTTCAACCGGACGCCGACCTTCAACCCAGTGAACACGGGCCAATCCCCGGAGGGTGTTACCAGCGGTCAACTCAACGCCGACGATCCAGACAGCGCCCCGCTGAGCTACACCGTCGTCACCGGACCAACCCACGGCAGCGTTTCGATCGACACCGCCGGCCACTACACGTACAGACCCGACCCCTCAATGGTGACAGCCGGCTACACCGACGCTTTCACCGTGAGCGTGAGCGACGCCGACAGCGGGTTTCACATTCACGGTCCGTCCGGGCTGCTCAACATGCTGACCTTCGGCCTTCTCGGCGAGAGTGGCCACACGGCCGTCCGCACGGTGCCAGTGACTTTCACCGGGGTAAACACTCCCCCGCAAGCCCCGACTCCGCCCTCCAACACCTACAGCGCGGGCAGTGGGCTCCCCCCGCGGCTGCAATGGAATGCCAATTTCGGTTACTGCGGCGAAACGTCATTCGTGAGCGCTGGCCTCAATTACGGCCAATACATATCTCAGTACGACGCACGCGCTATCGCGAGCGGTAATGCCGGCCAGAGTCTGGAGAGCTCGCAACTCCTGCTGGGGGTCAACGATGCCGCCGCGGCCGAGGCGATGCACCTCGACGCGTTCGCCAAACAGGCAACTCCCGAGTCATTCCTCACCTGGGTCAAGTCGAATGTGATCGCCGGTTACCCCGTGATAATCGGCGTGTTCACGAACCAGTCCCGGTTCTACGGAACGGCGAATCCCAATGCCGGGGACGGTGAATACGACCACATCGTCACGGTCACCGGCATTACCTCGACCCACCCGTTGACCGGCCCGGTGACGTACTACGCCGACGATGTCCTCACGTTCACCGACAACGGCCTGTGGACCGGAGCACCCGACGGCCAGCCGCAGAACGTGTTCAATTACGCGTTCGGCACGTTCGCAGCAACACGCCAGCAGGCCAACGCGGAGACCGCGCCGGTGTACTCGCTGAAGAATGGCACCAACTACGGAATAGCCCTCACCGGCATCATCGACCTCAGCAACGAGACGGTTCCGGTTCGGCTCACGACTAGTACCAACGCCGAGATACCCGCGATGGTCAACGGCTCCAACACCCGGCCGGCCGCCACGCCGGTGACGCTGACGATCACCGTGTCCGACCTGAAGCCCGGCACCACCTACACCCTCTACCGCTACGCCAGCATGGCCGCGGTGCCCGATTCCAACATCAACGCCAACGCCGCCAAGGCCGCCCAGAAGTGGACCATCACCATCCCATCCGGATCGACCTACACGATGACCCAGACCATCATGTCCAACGAGGTCGCCGTCTACCGCGCGGTCCCGGTCGGGGCACCGTGAGAACCACCACGTAAAGAGGCAGTCGACTAACCGGATTTCACCTATCGTGTGCAGATCTGGTGAGCGGACCCCTCACGTGGGAAGGACCGGCGATGCCTGGAAAGGCACTTGGAGACTGGCTTGAGGAGACGGGCGGCAGCCATGCCCTCCGTTCCTCGATACTGGCATTGGCACGGGCCGCCGTCAGTGTCAGTGACGAGATCCAGTCGGGTGCACTGCGGCTGGCGCCTTCGGATCGCAAAAGCGAGAACGTCCTTGATCAGCGCAAGAGCCTCGACCGGTACGGCAACGAGTGTTTTCTTGAGGAGATCAGCGGGGTCCCGGTAGCGCTCTACGCCTCCGGCGAACTCGAAGACCCGGTGGTGCTTGATCCGGCGGCACCGGTGGCCGTCGCCATCGACTCCCTCGACGGCTTCGCCAATATCGACACCAACGTCCCGATCGGCACCATATTCACCGTCCTCCCGGTGTCCGGCGACGCCGGCCGAGATGCGCTGCCGACCTTCCTGCAACCCGGCACCGATCAGCTCGCTGCGGGTTTCTTCTGCTACGGCCCCCAACTTGCTCTGGCGATCACCCTCGGCACGGGCACGCACGTATTCGTCTACGGCCCCCGGTCCGGGGCTTTCCTGCGCTCCCATGTCGAGGTCCGGATACCGCCCAAGACGGACGAGTTCGCGGTGGACATCTCCAACCAGCGGCACTGGGACAGCGCCATCCGGCACTACGTCGACGATTGCGCCCGCACGGGCGCGATTTCACGATGCGCTGGACCGCCTCGCTGGTCGCTGACGCCTACCGGATCCTCATTCGCGGCGGCGTCTTTCTGTTCCCGGACGACAGCCGCAAGGGCGAGGCTCACGGTCGCCCCCGGCTGGTCGACCAAGCCAATCCGATCGCGTTCCTCGTCGAGCAGGCGGCCGGTCTCGCGACCGACGGCATGAATCCGATCCTCACCCGGTTGCCCCGCTCACTGCACCAGAGCACGCCGCTGGTGTTCGGCTCCAGCGCCGAGGTGAGTCAGGTCGCCCGCTACCACAGCGAGATTGATCACGCGGGTATCCACTCGCCGCTGTTCAGCTCGCGTGGGCTGTTCCGGAAGTAGGAAAGGTAGCTCTCATGTCGGCCCAGCATCCGATCATCTCCATCACCGGCTCTTCCGGTGCCGGCACCACGTCCGTCAAGGCGATCTTCGAGCTGATCTTCAGGCGCGAGAACATCGTGGCCGCCTATATCGAGGGCGACGCCTTCCACCGCTACGACCGCGTGGCGATGAAAGCGCGCATCGCCGAGGAAGACGCGAAGTACAACAACCACTTCAGCCACTTCAACCCGGAAGCCAACGAACTCGACATTCTCGCCGAGGTATTCGAGGA
>JAIOQK010000144.1 GCA_021413425.1 Mycobacterium sp. | reverse complement strand
CGAGTTCGAGTCCATCCGGACCGTGATGGTCATGGTGCAGGCGGAGGTGGCCGAACGTCTGGCCGCCGAACCGGGCGGTAAGGACTACGGGGTGCCCAGCGCCAAGGTGCGGTTCTTCGGCAACGTACGGCGCTACGGATCAGTGTCGCCGACGGTGTTCTGGCCGATTCCGAGGGTGTACTCCGGTCTGGTGCGCGTCGACCGCTACGAGACCTCGCCCTGGCCGACCGACGAGGGATTCCGCCGCGAGGTCTTTGATCTCATCGACACCGCGTTCGGGCAGCGGCGCAAAACCGTGCGCAACGCGTTCCTGGAATGGGCCGGATCGGGCAACGCGTCAGCGGAAATGCTGCTCGCGGCGAGCATCGACCCGTCCCGCCGCGGCGAGACGCTGACCATCGCCGACTTCGTACGGCTGTACCAGCGCTCCGGGCGTGCGGTGCTGCCGGTCTCGTCGGCCGAGGTGCCGACGGCCGAAATCAGCTGACGCACAACACAGCTGATCCATGGCCACTACCAACGGCAGCACCGCTGCCGAATGGGTTCCCACCGGTTCGGTGACGGTCCGCGCGCCGGGGAAGGTGAACCTCTACCTCGGTGTGGGGGATCGCCGAGACGACGGCTATCACGAACTCACCACGGTGTTCCACGCGGTGTCGCTGGCCGACGAGGTGACCATCCGCGATGCCGATGTGCTGTCGCTGCGCACCATCGGTGAGGGCGCCGGTGAGGTGCCCGACGACGAGCGCAACCTGGCCTGGCGGGCGGCCGAACTGATGGCCGACCATGTCGGCCGGGCTCCCGATGTGGAGATCGTCATCGACAAATCCATCCCGGTCGCAGGCGGCATGGCGGGCGGCAGCGCCGACGCGGCCGCGGTCCTGGTCGCGATGAACGAACTGTGGGAACTCGGCGTGCCGCGTCGCGATCTGCACACGCTGGCCGCGCAACTGGGCAGCGACGTTCCGTTCGCCCTGCACGGGGGCACGGCGCTGGGCACCGGCCGCGGCGAACAGCTGACACCGGTGCTGGCCCGCAACACCTTCGACTGGGTGCTGGCCCTCGGCGCCGAGGGACTGTCCACCGCCGCGGTCTACGCCGAGATCGACCGCATGCGCGCGGCCGGAGCCCCGGCCCGGCAGTCCGATCCCGAGCCGCTGCTCACCGCCCTCTCCAGCGGCAATCCCCGACAACTCGCACCACTACTCGGCAACGATCTGCAACCGGCGGCGCTGAGCCTGCAGCCTGGTCTGCGCCGGACCTTGCGGGCCGGCGAGGAGGCCGGGGCGCTGGCTGGGATCGTGTCAGGCTCCGGGCCGACATGCGCGTTCCTCTGCGCCTCGGCCGACGCCGCCATCGCGGTGGCCAGTGAGCTGGCCGGCGCCGGGGTATGTCGCACGATCAGGGTGGCGAGCGGGCCGGTGCACGGTGCCCGGGTGGCGCCCGCGGCGACCAGTTGAGAAGTTTGCGCATGGTTAAGAAAGTTCTAAGATGAGCTGTGCTTTCCCGCCGCGCGGGCGCGCCGCCTATGCGCCGCGCCGTGCGGGGCGGAGCATGAGAGTCCGCGGTGCAGCGTCGTAAATCGACGCCGCGCCGGACGCCGAGGAGGTCGTCATGAGCCGATTTACCGAGAAGATGTTCCACAGCGCCATGACCAGCACCAAAGGCATGGTGACCGGGGAGCCCGTCGAGCCGGTTCGGCACACCTGGCGTGAGGTCCACGAGCGGGCCCGCTGCATCGCCGGCGGCCTGGCCGCTGCGGGCGTGGGACCGGGCGATGCCGTCGGCGTGCTGGCCGGTGCCCCGGTGGAGATCGCCCCCACCGCGCAGGGACTGTGGATGCGCGGTGCGAGTCTGACCATGCTGCATCAGCCCACCCCGCGCACCGACCTGGCGCTGTGGGCGCAGGACACCATCAATGTCATCGACATGATCGAGGCCAAGGCCGTCGTCATCTCCGAGCCGTTCCTGGTCGCCGCGCCGGTGCTCGCCGAGCGCGGAGTGACGGTGCTGACCGTCGAGGAGTTGCTCGGCGCGCAACCGGTCGACCCCGTGGAGACCGGCGAGGACGACGTCGCGCTGATGCAGTTGACCTCTGGTTCGACCGGATCGCCCAAGGCGGTGGTGATCAGCCACCGCAATATCTACTCCAACGCCGAGGCGATGTTCATCGGCGCCGAGTACGACGTCGAGTCCGACGTCATGGTCAGTTGGCTGCCCTGCTTCCATGACATGGGCATGGTGGGCTTCCTGACCATCCCGATGTACTTCGGTGCCGAACTGGTCAAGGTCACGCCGCTGGACTTCCTACGCGACACCCTGCTGTGGGCCAAGCTGATCGACAAATACAAGGGCACCATGACGGCGGCCCCGAACTTCGCCTATGCGCTGTTCGCCAAACGCCTGCGGCGCCAAGCCAAACCGGGGGAGTTCGACCTGTCGACCCTGCGGTTCGCGCTGTCCGGCGCCGAGCCCGTCGAACCGGCCGACGTCGAGGATCTGATCGACGCTGGAAAGCCGTTCGGCCTGAGTCCGAACGCGATCCTGCCCGCCTACGGCATGGCCGAGACCACCCTGGCGGTGTCGTTCTCCGAGTGCGGTGCGGGTCTGGTGGTCGACGAGGTCGACGCTGACCTGCTGGCCGCGCTGCGGCGCGCGGTGCCGGCGACCAAGGGCAACACCCGCCGGCTGGCCAGCCTCGGCCCACTGCTGCGCGACCTTGAGGCGCGCATCGTCGACGAGGACGGCATCGTGCTGCCCACTCGCGGCGTCGGCGTCATCGAACTGCGCGGGGAGTCGCTGACACCCGGCTACATCACCATGGGCGGATTCGTCTCCGCGCAGGACGAGAACGGCTGGTACGACACCGGCGACCTCGGTTATCTGACCGAGGAGGGCCACATCGTGGTGTGCGGCCGGGTCAAGGACGTGATCATTATGGCCGGCCGCAATATCTACCCGACCGATATCGAGCGGGCCGCCGGCCGCGTCGAGGGTGTGCGCCCGGGGTGCGCGGTGGCGGTGCGCCTGGACGCCGGGCATTCGAGGGAGACCTTCGCCGTCGCCATCGAGTCCAATAACTGGGAGGACCCGGCGGAGATCCGCCGCATCGAGCACCAAGTGGCACATGAGGTCGTCCGCGAGGTCGGCGTGCGGCCGCGCAACGTGGTGGTGCTGGGGCCTGGCACCATCCCCAAGACTCCGTCGGGCAAGCTGCGCCGGGCCAATTCGGTCTCCCTGGTCACCTAGCAGCACGCCACCGCTGCCTTGCAGGGCGAAATCGACCAGGTGTCTTGTACAGTTACGCGAAGTCAATTCAGGAGAGGACGGCATGAGCAAAACCCGTTTGATTTGGGCGGTGGTAGCGGCGGGCGCTCTCGCCGGAGGCGTCTCGACAGGTCTCGCGTGGGCCGGTGGCCCCGGCGGCACCATCGAGGATCCTGAGGACGTTTCGGCGGCGGTCGGAACCGGCACATTCGAGGATTTCTCCGATGGCCCCGGGGGCCTGAACGCCGAAGTCGGTTTCACCGCGACGGGTGACACCAACGAAGAGGCCGCGGCCACCGTCATCGCGGCATGCCAGGCTGCCGGTGGCGTGGACTGCACCAGCGACGAGGTGACCAACGACAACCTCTGCATCGTCTCCGTCGGTTCGGACCTCAAGGACATCGTGGCCGGCGGCGCCGGTCCGACCGTGGAAGCCGCCCGGCAGGATGCGATCAACAGGGCGGCAGCCAACAACACGCCCCTCGGCGAGGACGCCGTGGTCATAGTGTCGAATTGCCCGTGATGAGCGATCGGATGGCACAGAAGGGAAATCACACAATGACGCGAACCAAAGCGGCTGTGCTGATGGTGGGCTTGGCGGTCGTGGCGGGCGTTTTGGCTCCTGTCGCCAGTGCCCGGCCGACCTGCCAGGACACCAACACCAAGACCATCTGCCAGACCAACGGCAGTGTGTCGATCAAGGCACGCCCGGGTACGACCGCGCCGCCGGCCAACCTGCCGGTGTTCCCGTGGCTCGGCATGCCGGGCGCACGGCGCTGATCCGCAGTCTCTGACAAACAGATACACGGCCGACCCTTCCGGGGGTCGGCCGTGTATCTGTTTGACGCAAGGGCTAGGGGCCGTGCAACTGGTTCTGTGCGGCTTCCAGACCGACTTCGACGAGAAGTTCGCAGGCGTCGGCACCCTGTTCGCAGATCACCGGCACCTCGGGGCGCTCGGTGGCCCCGAAGTTCTCCAGGACGAACGCGGCGGGGTCCTTGCGGCCCGGCGGCCGGCCGATCCCGATGCGCACCCGCGCAAACTCCTTGGTGCCCAATGCGTTTGCCACTGATCGCAGACCGTTATGGCCGCCTTCGCCGCCGCCGATCTTCAGCCGGATCTTGCCGAAGTCGATGTCGAGTTCGTCATGGATGACGATCACGTCGCCGGCACCCACCGAATAGAACTTCGCCAGCGGACCGACCTGCCTACCGGACTCGTTCATGTAGCAGCGCGGCTTGGCCAGCACGATCGGCCGGTGACCGAGGCGGCCGGTGACGATCTCCGCACCGGAACGCTTGTGCACCTTGAACGGCACGCCCATGCGGGCGGCCAGCACGTCGGCAACCATGAACCCCAGGTTGTGCCGGGTCTTGGCGTACTGCGTCCC
>JAIOQK010000143.1 GCA_021413425.1 Mycobacterium sp. | reverse complement strand
GACCGTGCCGCGCGCACTGGCGACCGTAGACCTGGCCACCGGCGAAGAGGCGGCGGCGATCCATCAGCGCTCCGACGTCTGTGCGGTGCCCGCCGCCGGTGTGGTCGTCGAGGCTATGGTCGCGCTGGTGCTCGCCCGGGCCGTGCTGGAGAAGTTCGGCGGCGACTCGCTGGCCGAGACGCGGCGCAACATCGACGGTTACCTGCGGGCGATCGCCGAGCGGGCTGTCGTCGACGACGCCTCCTCGGTGCTGTCAGGGTAGCGGCGATGGCGCCGAAAGCCGTGCTGATCGGACTGCCCGGTTCGGGGAAGTCGACTATCGGGCGGCGACTCGCAAAAGCCTTGGGGCTGAAGATGTTTGACACCGATGTCGCCATCGAGGAACGCACCGGCCGCAGCATCGCCGAGATCTTCACCGCCGAGGGGGAGGCGGGTTTCCGACGCATCGAAGAGGAGGTCATCCGCGATGCGCTGCAGACCCATGACGGAATCCTTTCGCTGGGCGGCGGGGCGGTGACCACCCCCGGTGTGCGGGACGCCCTGTCCGGACACACCGTGGTCTATCTGGAGATCAGCGAGGAGGAGGGCGTGCGCCGCACCAGTGGCAACACTGTGCGTCCGTTGCTCGCCGGACCAGACCGGGAGCAGAAGTACCGGGAGATCATGAACGCGCGGGTTCCGCTGTACCGCCGAGTGGCCACCATCCGGGTGAACACCAACCGGCGCAACCCGGGGGCAGTGGTGCGCCACATCGCCTCCCGCCTGGAGAACCCGCAGCAGCGCCGGCGGCGCACACCGTGGCGCCGGCCCGCCACTGAACCCGCCACCGGCCCCGCGGCTACTCCGGCCGAGACCCGGGCCGCCGACGGCACCGCCACCGCACCGCCCGTCGCCGACCCCGGTACCCCGGTGACCCCGGCCACCCTGGCGGCCCGCCGCGCCGGGGGCGCGCAAGGGAACCGCGCCGGGGTGCGCAAGTGAGCCGCTCGTCGGCCGCGCCGGTGCCGGTCACCATCGACGTCTTGGTGGACCCGCCCTACCCGGTGATCATCGGCACGGGCCTGCTAACCGAACTCGGCGACCTGCTGGGCTCGCGGCACAGGGTGGCCATCCTCCATCAACCGTCGTTGGCCGCGACCGCCGAGGCGATCCGGAGCCATCTGGCGGACAACGGCATCGATGCGCATCGCGTCGAACTGCCCGACGCCGAGGCCGGTAAGGACCTTGCCGTGGTGGCCTTCCTCTGGGAGGTGCTGGGGCGCATCGGCATCGGCCGCACCGACGCGATCGTCAGCCTCGGCGGCGGCGCGGCCACCGATGTCGCCGGATTCGCCGCGGCCACCTGGCTGCGCGGTGTGGACATCGTGCATGTGCCCACCACCCTGCTGGCCATGGTGGACGCCGCCGTCGGCGGGAAGACCGGCATCAACACCGATGCGGGTAAGAACCTTGTCGGCGCCTTCCATCAGCCCGCCGCCGTGCTGGTCGACATGGCGATGCTCGAGACGCTGCCGACCAACGAACTGGTGGCCGGGATGGCCGAGATCGTCAAGGCCGGCTTCATCGCCGACCCGGTGATCCTGGACCTGATCGAGGCGGACCCGCAGGCCGCCGTCGATCCCGGCGGGGAGGTGCTGGCGGAGCTGATCCGCCGCGCGATCGCGGTCAAGGCCACCGTGGTGGCCGCCGATGAGAAGGAATCCGCGCTGCGGGAGATCCTCAACTACGGCCACACCCTGGCACATGCGATCGAGCGACGGGAGCGCTATAAGTGGCGCCATGGCGCGGCGGTCTCGGTGGGCCTCGTCTTCGCCGCTGAGTTGGGTCGGCTGGCCGGACGACTCGATGACGCCACCGCGCGCCGACACCGCGATGTGCTGACCGCGCTGGGCCTGCCGGTGACCTATGAGGCCGGTGCGCTGCCCGAACTGCTGGAGTACATGGCCGGGGACAAGAAGACCCGGTCCGGCATCCTGCGGTTTGTCGTGCTTGACGGACTGGCCAAGCCGGGCCGGCTGGAGGGCCCTGATCCGGCGCTGCTGGCGGCGGCCTACGCGGAGGTGGAGAAACAGTGACGGTGCTGATCCTCAACGGTCCCAACCTCGGCCGGCTCGGCCAGCGCGAGCCCGACGTCTACGGCAGCACCACCTACGACGATCTGGTGGCGATGGTGGAGGCCGAGGCGGCCGCGCTGGGGTTGACGGCGGTGGTCCGCCAGAGCGACAGCGAGGCCCAACTGATGTCGTGGCTGCACGCCGCCGCCGACGCCGGTGACCCGGTGATCCTCAATGCCGGTGCTCTCACCCACACCTCGATCGCATTACGCGATGCGTGCGCACAGCTGCGCGCGCCGATGATCGAGGTGCACATCTCCAATGTGTATGCGCGCGAGGATTTCCGGCACATCTCATACCTGAGCGGGGTGGCCACCGGGGTGATCGTCGGGCTGGGGGTGCAGGGGTATCTGCTGGCGCTGCGCTACCTGGCATCCGGTGCGACAGATCCTGCCTGAGCGCCGGGGCTCACGCTAGGCCTTGGGCTGCACATCGGTCTCAGTTCCATCGGTGACCCGGCGGCGCGGCTCGTCGGGCCGCTTGCGATCCACCAGTCCGCGGCCCAGGGCGACGGCGAAGATGGCCGGTATGAAGACCATCAGAGCGGTGAAAGCCGCGAAGGCGCTGATTTCCGGGACCAGTCCGTCGGCGTAGACGCCGCGGTAGACAAGCGAGATGAGCCAGACGACCACGCCGCTGACCGCACCGGCGACCAGGCCGGCCAGCAGCCAGCGCATCGCGAGGTCGCGGCGGCGGTCCGGATCGGCGTTGGCGTGGGCGTCCGCGGTACCGTCCAGATATCCCCACACCCCTGCTCCGACGGCGAACAGCAGGACCAGCAGCACGCTGATCAGACCGGAGTGGGTGGGGAAGGTGTTGATCAGCGTTCCCTGCACCAGTCGGAGCAGGACCATTCCGGCTGCGAACACCAGTCCGCGCGATAACCACGTCGTCATGGGGGATCAGCGTAGCGAGTACCGTCGGCGACCGTGACACATTCCCAACGCCGGGACCGGTTGGCCGCCCGGCTGGCTACCGCCGGGGTGGATGCGCTGCTGGTGAGCGACTTGGTCAATGTTCGTTATCTGTCGGGTTTCACCGGCTCGAATGCCGCCCTGGTGGTCTTCGCCGACTGCCGGCCGGCCGTGCTGGCGACCGACTCGCGGTACCGGACCCAGGCCGCCTGCCAGGCGCCTGACCTCGAGGTCGTGATCGAGCGGGCCTGCGGGCGCCACCTGGTGAGGCGCGCGCTGGCCGACGGGGCCGGACGGATCGGCTTCGAGAGCCACGTGGTGACCGTCGACGGGTTCGAGGCGCTGTCATCGGAGCTGGCCGAGCAGGGGACGGCCGAACTGGTTCGCGCGGCTGGAGCGGTGGAGGCGCTGCGCGAGGTCAAGGACGCGGGGGAATTGGCGCTGTTGCGCCTGGCCTGCGAGGCCGCCGACGCCGCGCTCACCGATCTGATCGCCCGCGGCGGAGTGCGGGCGGGCCGCACCGAGCGCGAGGTGGCACGCGACCTGGAGGCGCGCATGCTCGAGCACGGCGCCGACGGGCCGTCGTTCGAGACCATCGTCGCCGCCGGCCAGAACTCGGCGGTGCCGCATCACCGGCCGACCGACGCCGTGCTGGCTCCCGGGGACTTCGTCAAGATCGACTTCGGGGCCCTCGTCGGCGGCTACCACTCGGATATGACCCGCACCTTCGTCCTCGGTGCCGCCGCGGCCTGGCAGCGGGAGATCTATGAACTCGTCGCCCTCGCCCAGCGGGCCGGCCGGGAGGCGCTGGAGCAGGGGGTGGCGCTGTGCGAGGTCGACGCAGCCGCGCGACAGGTGATCTGCGACGCCGGCTTCGGCGAGCACTTCGGCCACGGACTCGGCCACGGAGTGGGCCTGCAGATCCATGAGGCCCCGGGGATCGGCTCGGCGGCCACCGGGACGCTGCGCGCCGGTGCGGTGGTGACCATCGAACCCGGGGTCTACCTTCCCGAGCGCGGTGGCGTCCGCATCGAGGACACCCTCGCCGTAGGTGAGCGGGGAGCGGAGCTGCTGACCCGCTTCCCCAAGGAGCTCGCGGTTCTGGCGTAAAGGCACGGGTAAGCTGCCGCAGACCGATCCGAATCGCAAGGAGAACGACCCACCGTGGCATCTACTGCCGACTTCAAGAACGGCCTGGTGCTCAACATCGACGGCCAGCTGTGGACCATCATCGAGTTCCAGCACGTCAAACCAGGCAAGGGCCCGGCCTTCGTGCGCACCAAGCTCAAGAACGTTCTGACCGGCAAGGTGGTCGACAAGACCTACAACGCCGGAGTCAAGGTGGAGACCGCCACGGTGGACCGGCGCGATGCCACCTATCTCTACCGCGACGGCAGCGACTTCGTGTTCATGGACTCCGAGGACTACGAGCAGCATTCGCTGTCGGAAGCGCTGGTGGGCACCGCGGCGAACTTCCTGCTGGAGAGCATGCCGGTGCAGATCGCCTTCAACAATGGCGCGCCGCTGTACCTTGAGCTACCGGTGACCGTCGAGGTGGTCGTCGAGTCCACCGAGCCCGGACTGCAGGGCGATCGCTCCAGTGCCGGTACCAAGCCGGCCACGCTGGAGACCGGTGCGGAGATCCAGGTGCCGCTGTTCATCAACACCGGCGACAAACTCAAGGTGGACACCCGCGACGGCAGCTACGTCAGCCGCGTCAATGCCTGATTCCGCGCGTGGCTGAGCGCGCCGAACGCAAAGTCAGTCGACACCAGGCCCGCAAACGCGCCGTGGATCTGCTCTTCGAGGCCGAGGCCCGCGGCCTGTCGGCCGCCGAGGTCACCGAGTCGCGAGCCGCGCTGACCGACTCCGACCACGATGTGTCGCCGCTCAACGCCTACACGGTGACCGTCGCCCGCGGGGTCAGCGAGCACGCCGCCCACATCGATGAGCTGATCACCTCATATCTGCACGGCTGGACTTTGGAGCGGCTGCCCGCCGTCGACCGCGCCATTCTGCGGGTGGCGGTGTGGGAACTGCTGCACGCCGACGACGTGCCCGAGCCGGTAGCGGTCGATGAGGCGGTGCAACTGGCCAAGGAACTGTCCACCGACGACTCGCCGGGCTTCGTCAACGGAGTGCTCGGCCAGGTGATGCTGGTGACTCCCCAGATCCGGGCCGGTGCGGCGGCGATCAGGTCGGCTCCAGCCGCCGAGACATCCAGCGCTGAAACGCAATTCACGACGCTCGCCGGCGTCTGGGACCAGCAGGCCGAGGCGCTGCAGGTGTCCATGGGCAGCCACGGCAGCGCCGCCCTTGCCGCCCTTGCCGCCCGCCCGGGAGAGCGGATCATCGACCTGGGCTGCGGTCCCGGACTGTCCGCGGTGGCACTGGGGGCGCAAGTCGGTCCTGACGGCTGGGTGGCGGCCGTCGACGTGGTGGCGCAGATGACGGAGGCGGCACAGCGGCGGCTGTCGGCCGCAGGTGTGCGGGGTGTTGCGGTGACCGCCGATGTGGCCACCGCTGACCTCGTCGAACTCGCGGGTGGGGGAGAGCCGTTCGACGCCGCGCACTCCCGCTTCGGGCTGATGTTCTTCCCCGATCCGAAATCAGCCTTCGCCAACCTCTTTGCGGCGCTGCGCCCCGGCGGCCGACTGTCGGCGTCGGTGTGGCAGCACCTCTCGTCCAACCCGTGGATGATGCTGACGACAGCGACCGCGACGCAGATCCTCGGTATCGAACGCTCGCCTCTGTCCACATCGGGAGGGTCCGAACCGGGCGGGCCGGGTCCGTTCTCACTGGCCGATCCCGACGCAACGGCGGCACTGCTGACCGCGGCGGGCTTCACCGATGTGCGCATCGACCCCGTCGAGTCGCCCTTCGTCTTCCCCGGCGACGGCACCGCAGCCGCCGAACGCGTGCTCAGTGCCGGACCGCTCGGCGGGGCGTTCCTGGCCGCAGACGAAGACCGGCGCCGCGACGTCATCGCCGGTGTGGTCGAGGCACTGGAACACCACCGCACAGCCGAGGGCTTCGAGGTGCCGGCCGCGTCGTGGTGCGTCACCGCGCGGCGGCCGCCAGTCGAGGTTTAGACCTCCAGCGCCTTGTAGGTGCGGCGGACGAACCGCGGTTGCGCGCCCTGCAACGCGGCCAGTGCGGTGTTGCCGGCCACGGCCGGACCGGCGGCGCTGAAATCCGGATAGTTCTGGATCAGGTAGATCAGGATCATCTCGTTGGCGGGGTCGGCCTGCCACCAGGTTCCGTACGCTCCCGGCCAACCGAAGGTTCCCAGGCCGCCCGGGCCGAATAACTGCGCCGACTTGCCCGGGTCGGTGACCACCGACAGGTTCAGTCCGAATCCGCGGCCCACCCAGAACGGCATCCCCAGGAACGGGTGGCGCTTCTGGTCGTCGGTGAGCCGGTCGGTGCGCATCGCCGCCACCGAGTCCGCCGACAGCACCCGCACCCCGTCCACCGTCCCGCCGGCCAGCAGCATCCGCGCGAAGCGCAGGTAGTCGTCTGCGGTGGACACCAGGCTCGCGCCGCCCTGGCAGAACCGCGGCTCCTTCACCGGGATGGGGCCCATCGCGTCGTCGCGCAGTTCGGCGTTCTCGTCGAGCCGGTACATCGTGGCGGCGCGGTCACGCTGTCCGGGGGAGACGAAGAAGCCGGTGTCGACCATGCCCAGGGGCTCGAAGACCCGTTCGGTGAGCACGTCGTGGAGAGACTTGCCCACGATGCGGGAGATGATGATGCCCAGCACCTCGGTGGCGTGACTGTAGGTGAGTCGGTCGCCGGGCTGGTGGACCAGCGGCAGCCGGGCCACCTCGGCCAGCCAGTCGTCCTGGTCCTGGCGCAGGGAGACCGCGGCATAGGCCCGGGCGATCGGCCCGGTCACCGAGAACGAGTAGGCCAGGCCGCTGCGGTGGGTCATCAGGTCGTCGACGGTGATCGGGCGCTGGGCCGCGACGGTGTCGTCCAGCCCGCCGGTCGGGTTGACCAGGACCCGCATATCGGCCAGCTCGGGCAGCCACCGGGTCACCGGATCGGACAACGCCAGCTTGCCCTCCTCGGCCAGCGCCATCGCCGCCGCCACCGTCACCGGTTTGGTCATGGAAGCGATCCGGAAGATGGTGTCGCGCTGCATCGGCAGTCCCGCACCGACGTCGCGGTGGCCGATCGCGTTGACCTGGAGCACTTCTCCCCGGTGCCACACGCAGGTGACCGCCCCGGAGAGCAGGCCCGCGTCGACGGCCTGGGCGATCGACGTGCGGTTGTCGGCAAGACTCACCGGCGCGAGTCTACGCAAACCCGCATGCCGCTTTCGGTGGATGTTAAGGTCGGAGCCGTACGACATCCTTTAAAGATCCGTCCCGAGAGGCGGAGAAGGAGGTCTGGGCTCTTGGTGGGCACCACTGACCGGGAACTGATGTCCGCAGCGGACGTCGGCCGAACCGTTGCCCGCATCGCCCATCAGATCATTGAGAAGACAGCCCTCGACGGTGACGATTCCCCGCGGGTGGTGTTGCTCGGTATCCCGACCCGCGGTGTGGACCTGGCCACTCGGCTGGCCGCGAAGATCGAGGAGTTCTGCGGTGTGCGGGTCGACAACGGCGCCCTGGATATCACGCTCTACCGCGACGACTTGAACATCAAACCGCCCCGGCCATTGGAGGACACCTCGATCCCGGCCGGCGGCATCGACGACGCGCTGGTGATCATCGTCGACGACGTGCTGTTCCACGGCCGCTCGGTGCGCTCGGCGTTGGACGCTCTGCGTGACATCGGTCGCCCGCGGGCCGTGCAACTGGCGGTGCTGGTCGACCGCGGTCACCGTGAGCTTCCGGTTCGTGCCGATTATGTCGGCAAGAACGTGCCCACGGCGCTGACCGAGACGGTGCATGTGCAACTGGCCGAGCAGGATGGGCGCGACAGTGTGATCATCACCGGCGGTGACCGATGACCGTCAGGCACCTGCTGTCGGCGGCCGACCTGTCGGCTGAGGAGGCGACGGCGATCCTCGACGACGCCGACCGGTTCCGGCAGGCGCTGCTGGGCCGGGACGTCAAAAAGCTACCCACACTGCGCGGCCGCACCATCATCACGATGTTCTACGAGAACTCCACCCGAACCCGGGTCTCGTTCGAGGTAGCCGGCAAATGGATGAGCGCGGATGTGATCAACGTCAGCGCGTCGGGGTCCTCGGTGTCCAAGGGCGAGTCGCTGCGCGACACCGCGCTGACCCTGCGGGCCGCCGGCGCCGACGCCTTGATCATCCGGCATCCGGCGTCCGGTGCGGCGCAGCAGTTGGCTCAGTGGACGCTGGAGCCGGATGGAAACGGCCCCCACGTCATCAACGCTGGCGACGGCACCCATGAACATCCCACCCAGGCGCTGCTGGATGCGCTGACCATCCGGCAGCGGCTCGGCGGCATCGAGGGCCGTCGGATCGTCATCGTCGGCGACGTCCTGCACAGCAGGGTGGCCCGCTCGAACGTCGCCCTGCTCCGCACCCTGGGTGCGGAGGTGGTGCTGGTCGCGCCGCCCACGCTGCTGCCGGTCGGGATCGGTGACTGGAGCGGTGCGACGGTGTCGCACGATCTAGACGCCGAACTGCCCGCCGCCGACGCGGTGATGATCTTGCGGGTCCAGGCCGAGCGGATGAATGGCGGATTCTTCCCCTCCGAGCGCGAGTATTCGGTGCGTTACGGACTCTCCAACCGCCGTCAGGCGCTGCTGGGCGAGCATGCCGTCGTCCTGCACCCCGGGCCGATGTTGCGCGGTATGGAGATCGCATTCTCCGTTCCTGATTCCTCCCAATCGGCTGTGCTGCAACAGGTTTCCAATGGGGTGCACGTACGGATGGCGGTTCTGTTTCATCTGCTGGTCGGCGCTGACGAGGCGGTGGGCGTGTGAGCGGCAGCCTGCTTATTCGCGGAGTCCGCCTCTACGGCGAGGGTGACCCGACCGATGTGCTGATCACCGACGGCCAGATCGCTGAGATCGGTGCGGGCCTCACCGCGCCCAAGTCGGCGCCGGTGATCGAGGCGCCCGGGCAGGTGCTGTTGCCGGGCCTCGTCGATTTGCACACCCACCTACGGGAACCGGGCCGCGAGTACGCCGAGGACATCGAGACCGGCTCCGCGGCCGCGGCACTGGGCGGATTCACCGCGGTGTTCGCCATGGCCAACACCGATCCGGTGGCCGACAGCCCCGTGGTCACCGACCACGTCTGGCGGCGCGGCCAGCAGGTCGGTCTTGTCGACGTGCATCCGGTCGGTGCGGTGACCGTCGGCTTGGAGGGCAGCCAGCTCACCGAGATGGGCCTGATGGCCGCCGGTGTCGGGCAGGTCCGGATGTTCTCCGACGACGGAGTCTGCGTGCACGACCCACTGGTCATGCGCCGCGCCCTGGAATACGCAGCCGGCCTCGGTGTGCTGATCGCCCAGCACGCCGAGGAGCCGCGCCTCACCGCCGGCGCCGTCGCCCACGAAGGTCCCACTGCCGCACGGCTGGGACTGGCCGGCTGGCCGCGCGCCGCCGAGGAGTCGATCGTCGCCCGCGACGCTCTGCTGGCCCGTGACGCCGGAGCCCGGGTGCACATCTGTCACGCTTCGACAGCGGGCACCGTGGAGATCCTGAAATGGGCCAAGCAGCAGGGTATTTCGATCACCGCCGAAGTCACCCCGCACCACCTGATGCTCGACGACAGCAGGCTGGCGAGTTACGACGGCGTCAATCGGGTGAACCCACCGCTGCGCGAGGTCGCCGACGCGCAGGCGCTGCGCCAGGCACTCGCTGACGGGGTGATCGACTGCGTGGCCACCGACCACGCTCCGCACGCCGAGCACGAGAAGTGCTGCGAATTCTCCGTCGCGCGTCCCGGGATGCTGGGACTGCAGACCGCTCTTTCGGTGGTGGCCGCGACCATGGTGGCGCCGGGACTGCTGGACTGGCGCGGTGTGGCGCGGGTGATGAGCGAGAACCCGGCCCGCATCGCCGGCCTCGACGACCAGGGCCGGCCACTGGAGGTGGGCGAGCCGGCCAACCTGGTGATCGTCGACCCCGACGCCACCTGGACGGTGCAGGGCACCGAGTTGGCCAGCCGCTCGGCCAATACCCCCTATCAGTCGATGACATTGCCCGCGACGGTCACTGCCACCGTGCTGCGCGGCAGGATCACCGCGCGGGATGGCGAGGCTGTGCGCGCGTGAATACAGCCACCCTCGCCAGCACCTACGTGTTCGGATTTCTCGTCGTGGTGGCGATCGGCGTGGTGATCCGGCGGATGCTGCACGGTTGGCGAAACCGGGCCGATCGTCAGGTCGCGTTGATCGGCGACCTGCCCGCGATGCCCGAGTTGATCAACCCCGCGCTAGTCGCGCCGACGCGAGGGCTCTATCTCGGCAGCACGATCGCCGGCAATTGGCTGGAGCGGGTCACCGCCGATGATCTCGGCTACCGATGCAAGGCCGTGTTGACCCGCTATCCCGAGGGCATCCTGCTGGAGCGCTCCGGGGCAGGGCCGATCTGGATGCCCGAGACCTCGATCAGCGGTGTGCGCGCCGAACGCGCGATGGCGGGCAAGGTGATCCCGGGGCGCGGCGGCCCCGCCGCTCCCGGCGCCATTCTGGTGATCCGCTGGCGGCTGCCCACCGGCACCGAGATCGACACCGGCTTCCGCGGCGACGACCGCCGCGACTACACCCGATGGATAGGAGCGGCGGCGTGAGCGACCGGCAAGCGGTCCTGGTACTTGAGGACGGACGCGTCCACACCGGCAGCCCGTTCGGCGCGACCGGTCAGACCCTCGGCGAGGCGGTGTTCTCCACCGGGATGTCCGGCTACCAGGAGACCCTGACCGATCCGAGCTACCACCGGCAGATCGTGGTGGCCACCGCGCCGCAAATCGGCAACACCGGCTGGAACGCCGAGGACGGCGAGAGCCGCGGCGACCGGATCTGGGTGGCCGGCTACGCCGTTCGCGACCCCTCGCCGCGGGCGTCGAACTGGCGGGCCACCGGCACCCTCGACGAGGAACTGGTCCGGCAGAACATCGTCGGCATCGCCGGTATCGACACCCGGGCGGTGGTGCGGCATCTGCGCACCCGCGGTTCGATGAAGGCCGGAATCTTCTCCGGCGAGGCACTGGCCGGCGAGGCTGAACTGCTCGACCGGGTGCGCAATCAGCCCTCGATGCTCGGAGCGGATCTGTGCGGCGAGGTGAGCACCGCGCAGACCTACGTCGTGGAACCGCAGGGTTCGGCGCGGTTCACCGTCGCCGCCCTGGACCTCGGTATCAAGACCAACACGCCGCGCAACTTCGCGCAGCGCGGCATCAGGACCCACGTCATGGCGTCCACGGTGAGCTTCGATCAGATCGCCGCACTCTCACCCGACGGGGTGTTCCTGTCCAACGGGCCGGGGGACCCGGCCACCGCCGACCACGTCGTGGGAATCACCCGCGAGGTCCTGGCGGCCGGCATACCGCTGTTCGGCATCTGTTTCGGTAATCAGATCCTCGGCCGCGCGCTCGGCCGCTCCACCTACAAGATGGCCTTCGGCCACCGCGGCATCAACGTGCCGGTGATCGACCACGACACCGGCCGGGTCGCGATCACCGCCCAGAACCACGGTTTCGCACTCGAGGGAGAGGCCGGTGAGCGCTTCGACACCGACTTCGGGCCCGCGATCGTCAGTCACACCTGCGCCAATGACGGTGTGGTGGAGGGTGTCCGGCTGGTCAACGGCCGGGCCTTCTCGGTGCAGTACCACCCCGAGGCCGCTGCCGGCCCGCACGACGCCAACTATCTCTTCGACCAGTTCGTCGAGCTGATGAACGGGGAGAGTAGCTAGATGCCACGCCGTACCGACCTCAAGCACATCCTGGTCATCGGGTCCGGGCCCATCGTGATCGGACAGGCCTGCGAATTCGACTACTCCGGAACCCAGGCCTGCCGGGTGCTGCGCGCCGAGGGGCTCACGGTGAGTCTGGTCAACTCCAACCCGGCGACGATCATGACCGACCCGGAGTACGCCGACTACACCTACATCGAGCCGATCACCGCGACCTTCGTCGAGAAGGTGATCGCCCAGCAGGCCGCCCGCGGCAACCCGATCGACGCGCTGCTGGCCACCCTCGGCGGGCAGACCGCGCTGAACACCGCCGTGGCGCTATACGAGAACGGTGCCCTGGACCGTTACGGGGTGGAGTTGATCGGCGCGGACTTCGAGGCGATCCAGCGCGGCGAGGACCGGCAGAAATTCAAGGACATCGTGGCCAAGGTCGGGGGAGAGTCGGCGAAGTCTCGGGTGTGTTACACCATGGCCGAGGTGCGCGACACCGTCGCCGAGTTGGGTCTTCCGGTCGTGGTCCGGCCGTCGTTCACCATGGGCGGACTGGGCTCGGGCATGGCGCAGAGTCTCGAGGACGTCGAACGGATGGCCGGTGACGGGCTGACGGCCTCGCCGAGCGCCAACGTGCTGATCGAGGAGTCCATCTACGGATGGAAGGAATACGAACTCGAGTTGATGCGCGACTCAGCCGACAACGTCGTGGTGGTCTGCTCGATCGAGAACGTCGACCCGATGGGCGTGCACACCGGGGACTCGGTGACCGTCGCCCCGGCGATGACGCTGACCGATCGGGAATACCAGGTGATGCGCGACCTCGGTATCGACATCCTGCGCGAGGTCGGCGTCGACACCGGCGGCTGCAACATCCAGTTCGCCGTCGACCCGAAAGACGGCCGCCTGATCGTCATCGAGATGAACCCTCGGGTGTCTCGCTCCAGCGCGCTGGCGTCGAAGGCCACCGGTTTCCCGATCGCGAAGATCGCCGCCAAGCTGGCCATCGGGTACACCCTCGACGAGATCATCAACGACATCACCAAGGAGACCCCCGCCTGCTTCGAGCCGACGCTGGACTACGTGGTGGTCAAGGCGCCGCGGTTCGCCTTCGAGAAGTTCCCCGGCGCCGACCCGACCCTGACCACCACGATGAAATCGGTGGGTGAGGCGATGTCGTTGGGCCGCAACTTCACCGAAGCCCTCGGCAAGGTGATGCGATCGCTGGAAACGACCCGCGCCGGTTTCTGGACACATCCCGATGAGGACGGCTGGGTGGACGACGTGCTGACCCGTCTGCGCACCCCCACCGAAGGTCGGCTCTACGACATCGAACTGGCACTGCGGCTGGGGGCGAGCGTGGAGCAGGTGGCCGAGGCGTCCGGGGTGGACCCGTGGTTCGTCGACCAGATCAACGCCCTGGTGGCGCTGCGGGCTGAGATCCTCGGGGCGCCGGTCCTCGACGCGGCGCTGCTGCGCCGCGCCAAACACAACGGTCTGTCCGATCGGCAGATCGCGCAACTGCGGCCCGAACTGGCCGGCGAGGCCGGTGTGCGGACGCTGCGCCGGCGCCTGGACATCCACCCGGTGTTCAAGACCGTCGACACCTGTGCGGCGGAGTTCGAGGCCAAGACCCCCTACCACTATTCCAGCTACGAACTGGACCCCGCGGCCGAGACGGAGGTGGCACCGCAGGTCGACAAACCCAAGGTGCTCATCCTCGGATCCGGGCCGAACCGGATCGGCCAGGGCATCGAGTTCGACTACAGCTGTGTGCACGCGGCGACCACGCTCTCGCAGGTCGGCTACGAGACGGTGATGGTCAACTGCAATCCCGAGACCGTCTCCACCGACTACGACACCGCCGACCGGCTCTACTTCGAGCCGCTGACCTTCGAGGACGTGTGCGAGGTCTTCGACGCCGAAAGCCGTTCCGGCGAAGGCGGTCCCGGGGTGGTGGGCGTCATCGTGCAACTCGGCGGCCAGACCCCCCTCGGGCTGGCGCAGCGACTGGCGGACGCCGGGGTGCCCATCGTCGGCACCCGCCCGGAGGCCATCGACCTCGCCGAGGACCGCGGCCGATTCGGCCAGGTGCTGATCAACGCGGGCCTGCCGGCGCCCAAGTTCGGCACGGCCACCAGCTTCGAGGAGGCCCGCGAGATCGCGACCGCCATCGGCTACCCCGTTCTGGTGCGGCCGTCGTATGTGCTGGGCGGGCGCGGCATGGAGATCGTCTACGACGAGGAGACCCTGCACGGTTACATCACCCGGGCCACTCAACTCTCCCCGGCGCACCCGGTGCTTGTCGACCGGTTCCTCGAGGACGCGATCGAGATCGACGTCGACGCGCTGTGCGACGGCACCGAGATCTACATCGGCGGGGTGATGGAGCACATCGAGGAGGCCGGCATCCACTCCGGCGACTCGGCCTGCGCCCTGCCCCCCGTCACCCTGGGCCGAAGCGATATCGAGGCCGTCCGCCGCGCCACCGAGGCCATCGCGCGTGGCGTCGGGGTGGTCGGTCTGCTCAACGTCCAGTACGCGCTCAAGGACGACGTGCTCTATGTCCTCGAGGCCAATCCCCGGGCCAGTCGCACCGTCCCGTTCGTATCCAAGGCGACCGCCGTGCCGCTGGCGAAGGCCTGCGCGCGGATCATGCTGGGCGCCAGTATCTCCCAGCTGCGCAGCGAAGGCATGCTGGTTCGAAGCGGCGACGGATCATCGCCGGGTCCATCCGCCCCGATCGCTGTGAAGGAGGCGGTGCTGCCGTTCCGGCGGTTCCGCCGCATGGACGGCTCCGGTGTCGACTCACTGCTCGGCCCGGAGATGAAGTCCACCGGCGAGGTGATGGGCATCGACCAGGACTTCGGTAGCGCCTTCGCCAAAAGCCAGACGGCGTCCTATGGATCGCTGCCCACCGAGGGCACCGTCTTCGTGTCGGTGGCTAACCGCGACAAGCGGTCGCTGGTCTTTCCGGTCAAGCGGCTCGCAGATCTGGGCTTCCGGGTTCTGGCCACCGAGGGCACCGCGGAGATGCTGCGCCGCAACGGGATTCCCTGCGATGTGGTGCGCAAGCACTTCGAGGCCGCCGGTGCGGATCGGCCCGCGATGACCGCCATCGACGCCATCAACGCCGGCGACGTTCACATGGTCATCAACACCCCGTACGGCAACTCCGGCCCGCGTATCGACGGCTACGAGATCCGTTCGGCCGCCGTGACGATGAACATCCCGTGCATCACCACCGTGCAGGGCGCCTCAGCGGCGGTGCAGGGCATCGAGGCGGCCATCCGTGGCGATATCGGGGTCCGCTGCCTTCAGGAACTGCACGCCGCACTGGGTGGTCAGTGACGTGGGCGGTCACTGACGTGGGTGCAGGCTTCGGTGCCCGACTGGCCGCGGCGATGGCCGCGCGCGGGCCACTGTGCGTGGGTATCGACCCGCATCCGGAGCTGCTGGACGGCTGGGGCCTGCCGCGCACCGCGGAGGGGCTGGCCCGGTTCTGCGACATCTGCGTGCAGGCCTACGCCGGGTTCGCCGTGGTCAAACCGCAGGTCGCGTTCTTCGAGGCTTACGGGTCGGCGGGTTTCGCGGTTCTGGAACGCACCACCGCCGCCCTCCGGGAGGCCGGTGTGCTGGTTCTGGCCGACGCCAAGCGGGGCGACATCGGTTCCACCATGGCGGCCTACGCGCAGGCCTGGGTGGGTGACGGGCCGCTGGCCGCGGACGCGGTGACCGCGTCGCCGTATCTGGGCTTCGGCGCGCTGCAACCGCTGCTGGAGGTGGCCGCCGGGCACGGCCGCGGTGTCTTCGTCCTGGCCGCGACCTCGAACCCGGAGGGCGCATCGGTGCAACACGCGATGGTTTCGGGGCGCACCGTCGCCCAGTCCATCGTCGACGCCGCCGCGCAGGCCAACCGGTCCACCACCGGATCGACTCACTCGCTGGGTTCGGTGGGTGTGGTGGTGGGAGCCACCCTCGACGAGGTGCCTGACCTGAGCGCCCTCGGCGGCCCGGTCCTGGTCCCCGGGGTGGGTGCCCAGGGGGGCCGCCCGGAGGCCCTGGCGGGCCTTGGTGGCGCCGGTCGCGGACAGCTTCTGCCCGCGGTGTCCCGGGAGGTTCTGCGGGCCGGGCCTGACGTCGCGGCGGTGCGGGCGGCCGGCGAGCGGCTTCGCGATGCCGTGGCGTATCTGGCCTGAGCGGGCCCGCGACACGCGCGACACGCCGTTACCGCTGTAATCGGGGTGAAATTGGCCGCCGCGGTCCGGCTGTCCCGATCGCGGTGGATCCGAGAAGGTGAAGTCGCCATCACGAAATGCCTGCTCACAGGCTTCTGCGACGGTGGAATCGGGTGCCGCGCGCACGGGGCGGGCGGGCCCCGACTCGGGCCGCAGGGTCTTGGCCGCCGGTCGCCTGGGCCGCTTTGCCCTGCGCCTTTGCACCGAAGCAGCAGGGGTGGGGTTAGATTTCGTCCGTGAGCGTGGGTACGGTCGGCGTCGCTGGCTGAAGTACCCGGCCCAGGCAAAATCGAGATTGATAGTGACGAGACGGAGGAAACCGTGGCACTTCCCCAGTTGACCCCTGAGCAGCGCGCCGCAGCCTTGGAGAAGGCTGCTGCCGCACGCAAGGCGCGTGCAGAGCTCAAGGACCGGCTCAAGCGTGGCGGCACCAACCTGCAGCAGGTGCTCAAGGACGCTGAGACCAATGAGATCTTCGGCAAGATGAAGGTCTCCGCTCTGCTGGAAGCCCTGCCCAAGGTCGGCAAGGTCAAGGCGCAGGAGATCATGACCGAGCTGGAGATCGCTCCCACCCGCCGTCTGCGCGGCCTGGGCGATCGGCAGCGCAAGGCTCTGCTGGAAAAGTTCGCTTAAACAGCTGATGGACGCCGGCGGTAGGCCGGGCGGCCGGGGCCTTTCGCCCCACCCGCACTCCGGCCATGGCCGGGTGCTGGTGCTGTCCGGGCCTTCCGCCGTCGGAAAGTCGACCGTGGTCCGGCGCCTGCGTGAGCAGGTGCCGGACCTTTATTTCAGCGTCTCGGCCACTACCCGAGAGCCGCGCCCGGGGGAGGTCGACGGGGTCGACTACCACTTCGTCTCCCCGGTGGCCTTCCAGGAACTCATCGACCGCGGCGAGATGCTCGAATGGGCCGACATCCACGGCGGACTGCACCGTTCGGGTACACCGGCCAGGCCGGTCGTCGAGGCGGCCGCGGCCGGCCACCCGGTCCTCATCGAGGTCGATCTCGCTGGTGCCCGGGCTGTCAAGAGCGCCATTCCGGACGCGGTGGCGGTGTTCCTGGCGCCACCGAACTGGGAGGCGCTGCGGCAGCGGCTCACCGATCGTGGCACCGAGACACCCGAGGTCATGGCCCGACGGCTGGCCACCGCGGAGGCCGAATTGGCGGCTCAGCACGAATTCGATGTGGTGGTCGTCAACAGCCAATTGGAGTCCGCGTGTGCGGAATTGGTATCGTTGCTGGTTGGAAGCGCCCCGGAGCCAGCGTGAGCGGTCCTTGACACGACCACCGAACACGGCCCATCGAAATCGACCACACCAGGAGAAGCTCAACGTGACAACGACTTCGGATCACTACGATCCGGCCCCCGGTGCGGCCAGCGCTTACGACACACCCCTGGGCATCACCAACCCGCCGATCGACGAACTGCTCGACCGGGTGTCGAGCAAGTACGCCCTGGTGATCTACGCCGCCAAGCGTGCGCGCCAGATCAACGACTATTACAACCAGCTCGGTGACGGGATCCTCGAGTACGTCGGTCCGCTCGTCGAGCCGGGCATGCAGGAGAAGCCGCTGTCGATCGCGCTGCGTGAGATCCATGGCGACCTCCTCGAGCACACCGAAGGCGAATAACCGCGTCAGCGCGGCTGGATCGTCGATGAACCCGGTGTTGTCGTGACCGCTAAGCGCATCATCGTCGGCGTGGCCGGCGGCATCGCCGCCTACAAGGCCTGCTCGCTGGTGCGCCAGCTCAGCGAAGCGGGCCACGAGGTACGGGTGGTTCCCACCGAAGCCGCATTGCGGTTCGTCGGGGCCGCCACCTTCGAGGCGCTGTCCGGCCATCCGGTGCGCACCGACGTCTTCTCCGATGTGCCGGAGGTGCCGCATGTGCGGCTGGGCCAGCAGGCCGATCTGGTGGTCGTCGCCCCGGCGACCGCGGACCTGTTGGCCCGGGCCGCCTGCGGCCGCGCTGATGATCTGCTCACCGCCACCCTGCTGACGGCGCGCTGCCCGGTGCTCTTCGCGCCGGCCATGCACACGGAGATGTGGCAGCACCCCGCCACCGTGGACAACGTGGCCACACTGCGGCGCCGCGGCGCGGTGGTGCTCGAACCGGCCTCCGGACGGCTCACCGGGGCGGATACCGGTCCGGGCCGGCTGCCTGAGGCCGAGGAGATCGCCACCTTCGCCCAGCTGCTGCTGGAACGCGGCGACGCGCTGCCCTTCGACCTGGCCGGTGTGAAGGTCCTGGTGACTGCCGGCGGCACTCGGGAGGCCCTCGACCCGGTGCGTTTCATCGGCAACCGTAGTTCCGGCAAGCAGGGCTTCGCGGTCGCGCGGGTGGCGGCCCAACGCGGTGCCGAGGTGACGCTCATCGCCGGTAACACCGCCGGACTGGCCGACCCGGCCGGCGTGCACGTTCGCACCGTCACCTCGGCGGCCCATATGCACGAAGCGGTGTCCAAGCACGCCCCCGAGGCCCATGTTCTGGTGATGGCCGCGGCGGTGGCCGACTTCCGCCCGGCTCATCCGGCCGCCAGCAAGATCAAGAAGACCGCCGATGAGTCCGAGGGCTACACCGTCGAACTGGTGCGCACCGACGACGTTCTCGCCGGCGCGGTCCGGCAGCGCGCCGATGGTCAGCTGCCCCACATGGCGGCCATCGTCGGCTTCGCCGCCGAGACCGGTGACTCCCACGGCGACGTGCTGTTTCACGCCCGGGCCAAGTTGCTCCGCAAGGGCTGCGATCTTCTGGTCGTCAACGCTGTCGGCGACGGCCGCGCGTTCGAGGTGGACAGCAATGACGGCTGGCTGCTGGGCGCCGACGGCAGCGAGGTGACCCTTGAGCACGGTTCGAAGACGTTGATGGCGAGCCGTATCGTGGATGCGATCGCCGCCGTGCTTCACGGCCGCACCGCGTAGAAGCTTTTTCAAGGGATCGAGAGGGATTGGCAGTGAGTGATAACGGGCGGCTGTTCACCAGTGAGTCGGTGACCGAGGGGCACCCGGACAAGATCTGTGACGCGATCAGCGACTCGGTGTTGGACTCACTGCTCGCGGACGACCCGAAGTCGCGTGTCGCGGTGGAGACCATGGTCACCACCGGACAGGTGCACGTCGTCGGGGAGGTGACGACCTCGGCAAAGGAGGCCTTCGCCGATATCACCGACACCGTCCGGGAGTGCATCCTCGAGATCGGTTATGACTCATCCGACAAGGGCTTCGACGGTGCTTCCTGCGGCGTGAACATCGGCATCGGGCGGCAGTCTCCAGATATCGCCCAGGGTGTAGACGAGGCCTACGAAGCCCGGGTGGAAGGCGAGCGCGACCCCCTCGACGCCCAGGGCGCCGGTGATCAGGGTCTGATGTTCGGCTATGCGATCCGCGACACACCTGAACTAATGCCGCTGCCGATTGCGTTGGCGCACAGGCTTTCCCGTAAGCTGACGGCGGTCCGCAAGAACGGCCCGCTGAAGTATCTGCGTCCGGACGGCAAGACCCAGGTGACCATCCAGTACGAGGGCACCACGCCGATCCGGCTCGACACGGTGGTGCTGTCCACCCAGCACGCCGCGAATATCGACGAGAAAAAACAACTGACCGACGATATTCGCGAGCATGTGGTGGACGCGGTGTTGAGTGAGCTCGCGCACGAGAGCCTGGATACCTCCGACTTCCGTCTGCTGGTCAACCCGACCGGTAAGTTCGTCGTCGGCGGCCCGATGGGTGACGCCGGACTGACCGGCCGCAAGATCATCGTCGACACCTATGGCGGCTGGGCCCGTCATGGCGGCGGCGCCTTCTCCGGCAAGGACCCGTCGAAGGTGGATCGCTCCGCGGCCTACGCCATGCGTTGGGTGGCCAAGAACGTCGTCGCGGCCGGCCTGGCCGAGCGGGTGGAGGTGCAGGTTGCCTACGCCATCGGCAAGGCGGCCCCGGTGGGGCTGTTCGTCGAGACGTTCGGCACCGAGACCGTCGATCCGCACCGCATTGAGAAGGCCATCAGTGCGGTGTTCGATCTGCGTCCGGGTGCGATAGTCCGTGATCTGGATCTGCTGCGTCCGATCTACCGGCAGACCGCCGCGTACGGCCACTTCGGCCGACCGGAACTGGATCTGCCGTGGGAGCGGCTCGACAAGGTCGAGGATCTCAAGAACTCCGTCTGATGGAGACGCGCGCCCTCAGGCGCTGAAGCGGTAGTCCGACAACGGGAAGCGCCGGCTGCGCCAGTATGCTTGCAGCTGTCCTGCCAGAAGATCTGCCGGTGCCGCTTGCTGAGCATCTCGGCGAAGAAGCGGTCGTTGGCCTCTCCGGTGACCTCCACCCTGGTCGCGGCCGTGCGGTGGGCCTCCGAGAGGCAGCGCACGATGTGGCGGCTCTGGGCCTCGATGAGCGCGAAGTAGGAGGACCCGACGTAGCCGTAGGGCCCGAAGATACTGAACATGTTGGGAAACCCGGGCACGCTCACGCCCTCGTAGGCCTGCAACCGGTGGGTGTCCCAGTAGTCGACCAGTGAGACGCCTCCGACGCCGGTCACCGGGTAGGTGATGCTGTCGGTGTCCATCACCTTGAAGCCGGTGGCCAGCAGTAGGACATCGGCGTCGTGGCTGTGGCCATCGCCGGTCACCACCGCATCGGCGGTGATGTGGTCGATCCGATCGGTCACCAGCCGGACATTGTCCCGATTGAACATCGACAGATAGGTGTTGTGGAACGCGGGCCGCTTACAGCCCACCGCGTAGCGAGGGGTGAGCTTGTCACGGACCACCGGGTCGTGAACCTGCTTGCGCAGGTATGCCTTTCCGGCCTCCGACATCTTTTTGGCGAACGGGTTGAGGGTGAAATAGTGCGCCGCGATCGGGAAGGTCAACTCCACATAGGCCTGACTGATCCAGCGCTGCAGCGACGATCCCCCCGGGATCCGCATCGCCCAGCGGGCCACCCGGGGCAGCGGCACGTCGAATTTCGGGAAGCACCAGATCGGGGTGCGCTGAAAGACTGTGAGTTCGGAGACGATCGGGGCTAGTTCGGCGATGACCTGCACCGCCGAAGCCCCGGTGCCGATGATCGCGACCCGCTTACAGGTCAGGTCCTGTCCGTGATCCCAGCGCGCGGTGTGCATCGTCACCCCGGTGAAGGACTCCACGCCGTCGATGTCCGGGAGGTTCGGGATGGTCAGCGCGCCGCTGGCGTTGACCAGGAACCGGGCGCAGACCGTCTCGCCGGAGTCCAAGTCGACCCGCCACACGTCGGCATCGGTGTCGAATGTCGCGCCGAGCACCCGGGTGTTGAAACCGATCTTGCGCCGCAGCCCGTATTTGTCGGCGCAGTGCTCGGCGTAGGCCCGCAATTCATGACCCGGGGCGTAGGTGCGTGACCACTGCGGGTTCTGTTCGAACGAGAACTGGTAGGAGAACGACGGGATGTCGACGGCGATGCCGGGGTAGGTGTTCCAGTACCAGGTGCCGCCGACGCTCTCGCCGGCCTCAATGATGCGGTAGTCGCCCAGGCCTGCGCGGTCGAGGGCGATCGCGGCGCCGATTCCGGAGAATCCGGCGCCGACGATCAGCGTCTCGACGTCAGGGGTCACGGCGTCAGCGCCCGCGTGAGGCGGATCAGCCGCCGATGAACTGGTCGAACGCCCACTGGAACTGTGCCGGCACGACCTGCACACCGCACTGGCTCTGCAGGCTTCCCAGCGGGGCCAGGATGGCCTTGAACTCCGCGTATTCCTGCGGGTTGCTTGTCGCGTACGCGGCGATGGTGGCCGAGGCCTGCTGACGCGGCTGCATCGCGGCGCTCAGGAGCATCTTGTTGCCGGCCGGGTGGGCGTCCATGTAGGCCTGTGCCTGCTGCGTCACCGAGTTGACGGTGCTGTCGACGTTGGCGGGACTGCAGTCCGGGGCCGCGCCGGCCAGGGGTGCGGCTAGACCGGCCAGGGCGAAGCCGCCGACCAGTGTGCCGAGACAGAAGCGGGTGATCCGCCGGGTGTCGCCGGGTGTCATGAGCGGTGGTCCTCCAGGTGTGGTGCGGGCGCCGCCATCAGGGTTGATGTCGCCGGGGTTGGTTCTATTGTGGCCTGTCGTTTGCTGGCCGACAAGCGTTACAGGTCAGCCGTGCAGGGCCTCCAGTACCTTCTGGAGGATGTCGTCCACGGATGGCCTCACCGATTCGGTCATCGGGTCACCGTACAAAGCTGCGCCGCCCGCGGTCCGCCGGTGGTGGGCGGCGGCTGTACTGGCGGCCCTAGGCTACGGACTCTTCCTGGCTGCCACCGCGTGGCGGTTACCGGCCGGCGCCGTGCTGACCGGCCAGTTCTGGGCGCAGCCGGTGGCAAAGGCGTCGATGGCGGTGCTGCTGGCGCTGGCCGCGCTGTCCCATCCGATTGCGCGGGAGCGGCGCTGGCTGATCGCCGCGCTGCTGCTGTCGGCGGCCGGGGACTTCTTCCTGGCGATCCCGTGGTGGCCGCCGGCGTTCGTCTGCGGCCTGGGGTCGTTCCTGCTGGCGCATCTGTGCTTCCTGGGTGCTCTGGTGCCGCTGCGCTCGCGGGGTAACACCGCGCCCGTCCGCCTGATGCTCATCGCGGTGGTCGCCGCCGGATTCGTGGGCATGGTGACGCGGTTCTGGCCGGCGCTGATCGCCCAGAACCTCACCGTGCCGGTAGTGGTCTACATGACGGTGCTGGCGGCCATGGTCTCCGCGGCGCTGCTGGCCCGGCTGCCCACGGTATGGACCGCGGTCGGCGCGATGTTGTTCGCGGTCTCCGACGGCATGATCGGCGTGGGGCGGTTCATGTGTGAGTCTGAGGCCTTGGAGTTGCCGATCTGGTGGGCCTACGCCGCGTCGATGGTGCTGATCACCGCGGGGCTGTTCTTCGGCCGCGATCGCAGCTGAGTTTTTTGTCGGTGGTGGTGGCTAGCGTTGCGCTGACCGACAACCACATGGGGGAAACACCAATGACCAACGCCGATACCACGCTGATCGCCGCACTGCTCGACCGCTCCGGGTCGATGACCGACATCGCCGACGACATGCGCGGGGGATTCGACAGCTACATCGCCAAGGAAGCCGAACAGCCCGGCACCACCATGGTCACGCTGGCCCAGTTCGACGACGAGTACGAGGTGGTCTACTCGGGCCGGCCGATCGGTGATGTGCCGCCGCTGGTGCTCGAGCCGCGCGGGTGTACCGCCTTGCTCGACGCCATCGGCCGGTTCATCACCGAGGTGGGCGGCGCTCTGGCGGCGCTGCCGGAGGATCAGCGCCCCGCGGACATCACCGTCATGGTGATGACCGACGGGTACGAGAACGCCAGTAAGGAGTGGACCATAGCGGCTGTGCGTGAACTCATCTCGCAGCAGGAAACGGTGTACGGCTGGGACTTCGTATTCATGGGCGCCAATATGGACGCGGTCGACGTGGGCACCGAAATGGGTTTCGCACCGAGTAAGTCGCTCACCTACGACGCCGACGGCGACGGGGTAGCTGGAGCCTGGGATGCGGTCGCGAGCTACAGCTCCCGCAAACGGGCTCGGGGCGCCGCGCCCGCGGGGTCGGTAGGCTTCGACGACGCCGAACGCCGCCGGGCGCATAAGCGGCGCTGATCGGGCGCCGCCTGGGGCACAAGCGGCGGTAGCGGCCCTTCGCACACGGGACGGGAGCAGGTGAGTACGAACTCCCGGCGTGCCGCCGACCACGAGCCCATCGCGCGGGTGCTGCCGATGCTGTCGGTGCCGCACCTGGATCGGGAGTTCGACTATCTGGTCGCCGCCGATCAGTCCGACGATGCACAGCCCGGCGTGCGGGTGCGGGTGCGGTTCCACGGCCGTCTGGTGGACGCCTTCGTGCTCGAGCGCCGCTCCGACACCGACCACGCCGGTCAGCTGGGCTGGCTGGACCGGGTGATCTCGCCGGAGCCGGTGCTGACGCCCGACGTGCGCCGGCTCGTCGATGCCGTCGCCGCCCGGTACGCCGGCACCCGCCCCGATGTGCTGCGCCTGGCGATCCCGCCGCGGCATGCGGGCGCGGAGAAAGCGGCCGTCACTCCGGCGTTGCTGCCGGCAGTCGCAGCTCCCGATCCCTCGGGCTGGGCGGCCTACGGCGGAGGTGAGCGGTTCCTCGAGGCCCTCGGCGATGGACGCGCTGCGCGGGCGGTATGGCAGGCGCTGCCGGGTGAGCGGTGGGCCGATCGGTTGGCCGAGGCGGCCGCAGCCGCGGTGCGCGGTGGGTACGGCGTGCTCGCGATCGTTCCCGATCAGCGCGACATCGACGTGCTGCACGGTGCCGCGGTTGCCCTCATCGACGAGTCGGCGGTGGTGACACTGGCCGCCGGACTGGGACCATCGGCGCGTTACCGGCGCTGGCTGTCGGTGTTGCGCGGGCAGGCCCGGCTGGTGATCGGCACCCGCAGTGCGGTGTTCGCTCCGGTGGACTCCCTCGGTCTCGTCATCGTCTGGGACGACGGCGACGACTCACTGTCCGAACCACGCGCGCCCTACCCGCACGCCCGCGAAGTGGGGATGCTGCGCGCCCATCAGCTGCGATGCGCGGCGCTGGTCGGCGGTTTCTCCCGTACCGCCGAGGCACAGGCGCTGGTGACCGGCCGCTGGGCGCATGACCTGGTGGCCGCCCGTACGGTCGTTCGCGCCCGCGCCCCGCGGGTGGTGGCCATCGACGATGCCGGTTACGCCGACGAGCGCGATCCGGCGGCCCGCAGTGCCCGACTGCCCTCGGTGGCGTTGCGGGCGGCCCGGTCGGCGTTGGAGCGCGGTTGCCCGGTCCTGGTCCAGGTGCCGCGGCGCGGTTATCTGCCGACGGTCGCGTGTGCCAAGTGCCGCACCGTCGCGCGGTGCCGGCACTGTGTGGGTCCGCTGTCGCTGGCGGGCCGGGACGCCGACGGTGCGACCTGCCGGTGGTGCGGCCGCATCGACGTCGCACTGCGTTGCCGCCGTTGCGGTTCCGAGGCGATCCGTGCGGTCGTGGTGGGAGCGGGGCGCACCGCCGAGGAATTGGGCAGGGCGTTCCCGGGTATCGCCGTCGTCACCTCCGCCGGTGATTCGGTCCACACCGAGATCGGACCTGGGCCGGCTCTGGTGGTGGCCACCCCGGGTGCCGAGCCACACGCACCCGACGGTTACGGCGCGGCGCTGCTGCTCGACAGCTGGTGCCTGCTGGGCCGCCAGGATCTGCGTGCCGCCGAGGACACCTTGCGCCGGTGGATGACCGTCGCGGCGCAGGTGCATTCCCGCGCCGACGGTGGGGTGGTTGCGGTGGTGGCGGAATCGGGCCTGCCAACGGTGCAGGCGCTCATCAAGTGGGATCCGGTGGGACACGCCGAGGCCGAACTCGCCTCGCGCACTGCCGTGGGTCTACCTCCCGCGGTGCACATCGCCGTCGTGGACGGGGCGTCGACGGCGGTGGCTGCGCTGCTGAAGGAGGCCGCGCTTCCCGGGGATGCCGAGGTCCTGGGTCCGGTCGATCTGCCGGCCGGAGTCCGCCGGCCGCCGGCCACCCCGGCCGGTGAGCCCGCCATCCGCATGCTGGTGCGGGTCCGCCGGGACGAAGGTCTGGCGCTGGCCTCCGCGTTGCGTCAGGCGACGGTGGTGCACAGCGCCCGCCACGATCACGAAGCCGTTCGGGTGCAGGTGGACCCACTGCACGTCGGCTGACCCCGAGCGCGAAGGTTATCGAGCACATACCGCACCGCGACTCGACTAGGCTGATGCCCCGAAACTACGGAGGCGCGGTGAGGACGCTGGTCCGCAAGGTCGCGTGGGTGATCCCCCTGCTGCTTATCCTCGCCGGTTTGTTCTGGCCGGCGATCGCCGGCACGGGGACGCAGGGCGGCCCGGTCTATGACCCGGTGGTCATCTCCACACTGCGTGCCGACTTCCGCGTCGACGCGGACGGGCTGATGCAGGCCGACGAGACCATCACCGGCGAATTCCCCAGCGGCCGGCACGGCATCTTCAGGTACTGGGACGTCGGCAACGCCAACGACTCGCACGTGCGCCAGGTGCCCGAGGTTGCCGACATCACCCTCGACGGAATGCCGGTGCCCTATCAGATGCTCTGGGAGAACGACCGGTTCCGCGTCGCCAAGATCGGTGACCCGGACAGCTATCTGACCTCGGGCACCCATGTTTTCCGCATCCGCTACACCGTGCCTGGCGTGCTGGATCCGGCAAGTACCGGTGCGCGCAAGGAATTCGCCTCAGCCACAGGCGATTCCACCGCCGCTGCAGCCGTCCCGTCGGCTTTCTTCTGGAACGTCATCGCGCCGGGGTGGAACAACCAGATCGACCGCGCCGAGGTGAGGGTGAAACTTCCCGGGCAGGTGCCGGGAGCGCAGTGCTCGGTGGGGTACGGCGTGGGCCGCACATGCGACGGCCTGGACATCAGCGGCGACACCGTGGAGTTGTCCGCTGTCGCCCTGCCTCCGCGGACCCCGGTGACATTGCGCGCCGGTGTGGACGTCCCGGTCCCGCCTCGCGCGCAGGTTCCGTGGCCGGTGCGTTGGGACGGGGTGCTCGGCCGGTCGGTGCCGGTGCTGGCGTGGCTGCTCGGTCTGACCGCGGCCGCCGGACTCGGTGCGCGGCTGTGGTGGCGGACCATCGCCGAACCCGAACCCGGATTCCCCCTGCAGTTCGCACCGCCCGCAGGCCTGGGGCCGGTCCAGTGCGAGTACATCCGCACCGAGAGGGTTCCCGGCGAGGGGCTCACCGCGACACTGTTCCATCTGGCCGACCGGGGTCTGCTGTCACTGGATCAGTCCTCGAAGAAGAAGTGGACGGTGCACAGCGTCGGTGATCCTGGCGCATGGGCGGATGTGGACCCGGTCAGCGTGGCGGTCGGATCGGCGCTCGGCCTCACCGGCCGCGGACAGGATTTCAGCGCGAACGGAACAGTGACCGCCGGCCGCAAGCTCACCGCAGCCAAGTCCGCCATGGACGCGGCGGTCCGGCAGTGGGCGACCAGCGAGGGCATGATCGCCAAACATCCCTCGGAGCTGTGGCTGCGGGTCGCCAACCTCGTCGCGCTGGGTCTGGCGATCTGCGGATTCGTCCGGTGGCTGTTCCCGATCACACTGTGGGCCCTGCCGTTCGCCGTGTTCTTCCTGCTGTCTTCGCGCGCCTGGACCCCGGGAGTCGGGATGCGCCGTACCCCCACGGGGCGCCAACTGTGGTCGGAGGCGGGGGGCTTTCACCGGATGCTGGCCACCGACTCCGCCGAGGCGCGCTTCGACTTCTCTGCGCGCAGAGATCTCTACACCGCCTACATCCCGTTCGCGGTGGCCGGCGGCGCCGCGGCCCTATGGGCGGCGAAATACCAGGCCGCGACCGGACAGCCGCCCCCGCAGCCAGATTGGTACCACTCGTC
>JAIOQK010000142.1 GCA_021413425.1 Mycobacterium sp. | reverse complement strand
CACCAACTGACGCTAGCCGCATCGCCCCAGGCGTGCAGGCAGGCGCGCCGTCCGTGGCAGCATGGGGGCGGTGAGTACCCGTCGCCACCTGCCCGAGGCGCCGTATCTGGCGGCGGCGGGCGGCCGCAAACCCAGCCGGGTTCCGGTGTGGTTCATGCGGCAGGCCGGCCGCTCGCTGCCTGAGTACCGGGAATTGCGGTCGCGCAACACCATGATGCAGGCCTGCTTCGACCCAGAGTTGATCTGCGAGATCACCCTGCAGCCGGTGCGCCGACACGGGGTGGACGCCGCAATCCTGTTCTCCGACATCGTGGTTCCGCTGCGCGGCGCGGGCGTCGATCTCGATATCGTGCCTGACGTCGGCCCTGTCATAGCCCACCCGGTGCGCACCGAGGCCGATGTCGCAGCCATGGAAGGCCTCGAGCTGCAACGGGTCAGCGCCGTGGCCGACGCCATCGCGATGCTGACCTCCGCACTGGGCGAGGTGCCGCTGATCGGTTTCGCCGGCGCCCCGTTCACCCTGGCGTCGTATCTGATCGAGGGCGGCCCCAGCAAGCTGCACGAGCGCACCAAGACGATGATGCTGGCGCAGCCGTCGGTATGGCACGCGCTGATGGACACCCTCACCGATCTGACCATCGACTTCCTCACCGTCCAGCTCGACGCCGGGGTGGACGCCATCCAGTTGTTCGACTCCTGGGCGGGCACCCTGTCACTGGCCGACTACCGCACCCATGTGCTGCCGCACAGCACCCGGGTATTCGCCGCGCTGGCGCCCTACGGCGTCCCGATGACGCACTTCGGGGTCGGCACCGCCGAACTGCTCGGGGCCATGTCGCAGGCCGGTCCGACCGTGGTGGGTGTGGATTGGCGCACCTGCCTGGCCGACGCCGCCGTCCGGGTGGAACCCGGAAAAGCATTGCAGGGCAATCTGGATCCGGTGACCCTGCTGGCCGGCTGGCCGGTGGTCGAGCGGGCCGCGCGGGCGGTGGTCGACGATGGCCGCCTGGCCGTCGATGCCGGCGCGGCCGGACACATCTTCAACCTCGGCCACGGTGTGTTGCCGGCCACCGACCCGGCGGTGCTGACCGATCTGGTGGCGCTCGTGCACTCGCTGTGAGCCGGCGCTACTGCATCCTCGGCGGCGGCATCTCCGGTCTGGTGGCCGCGTACCGGATCCGCGCCGCGGTGGGCGCCGACGACGAGATCGTGCTGCTGGACCCTACTGACCGTCTCGGCGGTGTGCTGCGCACCGAACAACTGGGCGGCCAGCCGATGGACGTCGGGGCCGAGGCGTTCGTCGCGCGCCGCCCCGAGGTGGGTGCGCTGATGGCCGAACTCGGTCTGGCGGGCACGCAGATCGCCACCACCGGTGTGCGGCCCACTATCTACAGCCAGGACCGGCTGCACCCGCTACCGGCCGGCGCGGTCAACGGGATCCCCGGCACCGCCGAGTCGGTGGCCGGACTGGTGGACCGTGCCTGCGTGGCGACGATCGCCGCCGAGGCACAGCGGCCGCTGTCCTGGCGGCTCGGCGACGACCCGTCGGTCGGGCAGCTGGTGGCCGACAGGTTCGGTGAGCAGGTGGTGGCCCGCTCGGTCGACCCGATGCTCTCGGGGGTCTACGCGGGGTCGGCCGCCACCATCGGGTTGCGCTCGGCAGCGCCCACGCTGGCCGCGGCCCTGGACGCCGGCGCGGGCAGCCTGACCGCCGCGGTGCGCCGGGCCCTGCCGCCCAGCACCGCCGGGCCGGTGTTCGCCGCCGTCGCCGGCGGCTACCGGGTGCTGCTCGACGCTCTGGTCGCCGCGGGCCGGCCGCGCTGGATCCAGGCCCCGGCCACTGCGATCGCGCCGGATGGCCCCGGCTGGGCGGTGACCGACGGCACCGGGCAGACCTGGCACGCCGACGCCGTGGTGCTGGCACTGCCCGCACCGCGGGCGGCCGCCCTGCTGGCCGGGGTGGCCCCCGACGCGGCCGACGCCGCGGGCGGTGTCGCCACGGCGTCTGCTGTGGTGCTGGCGATGGCGATGCCGGCCGGCACCCCGTTCCCGCCGCAGTCGGGGGTGCTGGTGGCCACCGGAGAATCCCTGCACGCCAAGGCCATCACGCTGACCAGCCGCAAATGGGGCGCCCGCGGGTCCGATGAGCTGCTTCGGATGTCGTTCGGCCGGTTCGGCGACGACATCGCCCGCACTGCCTCCGAGGCCGA
>JAIOQK010000141.1 GCA_021413425.1 Mycobacterium sp. | reverse complement strand
AACTCGTGGTCGGCCCGCCCATGCACCACACCCTGGCCGCACTCGGTCTGGGCGACCGCGCCGAGGAGGCGATCGCCGCCTACCGCGCCGACTACACCAGCCGGGGCTGGGCCATCAACGGCCTCTATGACGGCATCGCAGAGCTCCTCACCGATCTGCGCCGCGCCGGGGTTCGGCTGGCCGTGGCCACATCGAAGGTGGAGCCGACCGCGCGGCGGATCCTCGAGCACTTCGGCATCGACGGCCACTTCGAGGTCGTCGCCGGCGCCAGCATGGACGGCACTCGCGCCGCCAAGGCCGATGTGGTGGCCCACGCGCTGACTCAGCTGCAGCCGCTGCCGCAGCGGCTGCTCATGGTCGGTGATCGAAGCCACGATGTCGAGGGGGCCGCCGTGCACGGTGTGGACACCGTCGTGGTCGAATGGGGTTATGGTGCAGGCGATTTCCCCGAGGGCGTGGGACTGCCGGCCGCATCGGTGAGTTCCGTCGCCGAGTTGCGGGAGGTGCTGGGTGTCTGACTCCGCACCCCGGCCGCCCCTGCACATCACCTTCGTCTGCTCGGGGAACATCTGCCGCTCGCCGATGGCGGAGAAGATGTTCGCCCACCAGATCGCCGCGCGCGGCCTGGCCGATGTGGTGCGGGTCAGCAGCGCGGGTACCGGCGGCTGGCACGCCGGCGCCGGGGCCGACGAGCGGGCCGTGCGGGTGCTCACCGACCGCGGCTACCCGACGGCCCACCGCGCCGCGCAGGTCGGCGACTACCACCTCTCGGCAGACATGGTGGTGGCGCTGGGCCGCAACCACCTGCGGATGCTGACCGAGTGGGGTGTGCACGCCCACCGGCTCCGGATGCTGCGCTCCTTCGACCCCCGTTCCGGTGCCCATGCCCTCGACGTCGAGGATCCCTACTACGGCACCCACGCGGACTTCTGTGACACCTTCGATGTGATCGACGCCGCGCTGCCGGGCCTGCACTCCTGGGTCGACGAGAGATTGGCGGACTGATGCGGAGGTTGTCCTTTCTGTTGCGGCCTGGCTGGATCGCGCTGGCACTGGTGGCGATCGCATTCGCCTACCTGTGCTTTACCGTCCTGGCGCCATGGCAGCTGGGCAAGAACAGCTCGACCTCCCGGGAGAACCGGCAGATCGAGGCCTCGCTGTCTGCCGAGCCGGTGCCGGTGACCACCTTCCTGCCACAGCAGGATTCTTCGGCGCCCGAGGATCAGTGGCGCCAGGTGACCGCGACCGGGCGGTATCTGCCGGAGGCCACGGTGCTGGCCCGGCTGCGGGTGATCGGCGGCGCCCCGGCCTTCGAGGTGCTCACCGCGTTCGCCGTGACCGACGGCCCGGTGGTTCTGGTCAACCGGGGCTATGTCCGCCCGCTGGAGGTCACCGGAGTGCCCGACATCGCGCCGCCGCCGACGGGCGAGGTGACGATCACGGCGCGGCTGCGGGACTCACAAACCGCACCCCCCGAGGGCAAGCAACCGTTCACCGAGGGCGGCTACCAACAGGTGTACTCACTGGACACCGGACAGATCTCCCGACTGACCCGCACTCCGCTGACCGGTTCGTACCTGCAACTGGTGAACGATCAGCCCGGTGGGCTGGGCGTGCTGGAGTTACCCAAACTCGATGCCGGCCCGTTCTTGTCCTACGGCATCCAGTGGATCGCGTTCGGGATCCTTGCGCCCATCGGACTGGGTTACTTCGCGATCTCCGAGATCCGGACACGCCGCCGTGAGGCTGCCCAGCGCAGCACAGGCGACGGGCGGTCAGAACCACTCACCGTCGAGGAGAAGCTCGTCGACCGCTACGGCCGGCGGCGCTGAGAACAAAGGCGAGGGCGACAGCGCTGAGTTGCACGAGGCGCGACAACCGCACCGCACGGCGCAGATCACCCGAGTCTGGCGCCGGCCCGTCCCCGAGCGTGGGCCGGATCTCCAGCTGATAGCGGTACTGGGTAGGCCCGCCGAGCCCGACGCCGAGCGCTCCGGCGAAGGCGGCCTCGGCCACCCCGGCGTTGGGGCTGGGATGGCGGCCGGCGTCACGCCGCCACGCGCGCACCGCCTCCGCGGCGGAGCCCCCGACCAGCGGCGCGCAAGCGGCGGTCAGTGTCGCCGACAGCCGCGCCGGGATGAAGTTGGCGATATCGTCCAATCGGGCTGCGGCCCAACCGAACTGCGCGTAGCGCGCGGAGCGATTACCGATCATCGCATCAAGGGTGTTGACGCCGCGGTACGCCAGCACGCCGGGCACGCCGGCGATCGCGGCCCACAGCAGCGGCGCGACATGCGCATCGGAGGTGTTCTCCGCCACGGACTCGCACGCCGCCCGGGCCAGACCCGCGCTGTCAAGCGACTCGGGGTCCCGGCCGCACAACGCCGGCAGCAGCGCCCGGGCAGCGTCAAGGTCGCCGGCGTCGAGCAGGCCCGCCATCGTCTCGCCGGTGCGCGCCAGTGTCGTCCCACCGAGGGCGGCCCAGGTCGCCGCGGCGGTCATCAGCGTGCTCGCGAGCCGGCCGGTCACCAGTTTCTGCGCCGCGAACCCGACCGCCACCAGGGTCGCGAGCAGAACGCCGGTATGCACGGTTCCGGCGGCGCGGCTGTCGCGGTAGGTGATCGTCTCCAGAGCCTGGGCGCACCGGCCGAATCCGGCCACCGGGTGCCCGCGCCTCGGGTCGGCGAACAGCACGTCAGCCAGCGCGCCGGCGAGGATCCCAGCCGGCCCGGGCCGCCTGAGATCAATCATCGGGGCAGCATCTCACAGCCGTGATGTACTGCTTCAGAACACCAGAAAGGCAGCAGGTGGCACAGCGAATCCTCAAGGCCGGGACCGTGATCACCATGGACCCGGGTCGGCCACGGGCCGAGGCGGTCGCCGTTTCCGGCGGCCGCATCACCGCGGTCGGCTCCCTCGACGATTGCCGCGCGGCGCTACCCGACGCCGAGGTCGTCGATACCGGGGCCGCGGCGCTACTGCCGGGGCTGGTCGAGCCGCACAGCCACCCGTTGATGAGCGGTGTCGCACTGGAGGCGCCGGCGGTCAACATCACTCCGTTCAAGGATCCGAAATGGTCCGATGTCGAGAAGGTGTTCACCGCGACGATGGCCGGCAGCGATCCGGGCACGCCGCTGCTGTTCTCCGGATTCGACGCACTGCTGCATCAGCGGCCGGCACCCAGGGCCGACGAACTCGACCGCATCTTCGGCGACCGCGTCGTCGCCATCGCCGACAACTCCGGCCACGGCGTGTACTTCACCACCGCATTGATGAAGACCAAGGGCTGGGACGTCACCCCGCCCCCGGATCCGGTCGGCGGCCGGTTCGGGCGCAACGCCGATGGCAGCCTCAACGGTCAGGGCTTCGAACTGCCGGTGCTGTTCGACGTGGTCGGCGACATCATGGCCAAGCTGGGCAACCCGCTGCTGGCCGGGGCGCGCTACTACGCGCAGATGGCGCAGGCG
>JAIOQK010000073.1 GCA_021413425.1 Mycobacterium sp. | reverse complement strand
TGCGACTCGAGGGCCTCGACGCCATCCCGTCGGTGCTGCCGTCTGCACCGGCCGGTCGCGGCCGCACGCCCGCCCAGAATCGCCGCCGCGCGGTGGGCACCGCGTTGGCACTCTCCGGCTTCGTCGAGGTGCTGCCCACTCCATTCCTGCCGGCCGGTGTCTTCGATGAGTGGGGATTGGGTGTCGACGACCCGCGCCGCAACACCACTGCGGTGCTCAACCCGCTGGAGGCCGACCGCCCGGAACTGGCCACCACCCTGCTGCCGGCGTTATTGGAAGCGTTGTCGCGCAACGTCTCCCGCGGCTTCGGCGATGTCGCGCTGTTCTGCATCGCCCAGGTGGTGCTGCCCACCGAGCGGACCCGCGCCGTCGCGCTGATCCCCACCGACCGCCGCCCGTCCGACGCCGAGATCGCCACCCTCAACGACTCACTGCCGGTCCAGCCGGTGCATGTCGGTGCGGTACTGGCCGGCCTGCGCGAACCCCGTGGACCGTGGGGCGCCGGCCGGCCGGTGGAGGCGGCCGACGCCTTCGAGGCGGTGCAGGTGATCGCCCGGGCCTGCGGCGTGCCGGTGACACTGCGGGCCGCACGGTATCTGCCGTGGCACCCGGGCCGCTGCGCCGAAGTCCTCATCGACGGTGTCGTGGTCGGCCACGCCGGTCGGTTGCACCCGTCGGTCGTCGAGCGTTCGGGTCTTCCGAAGGGCACCTGCGCGGTGGAACTGCGCCTCGACGCGGTGCCATTGGCCGACGCTCTGCCCGCGCCCCGGGTGTCGCCGTTCCCGGCCGTGTTCCAGGACCTCAGCCTGGTGGTGGAGGCGGGCGTGCCGGCGAGCGCGGTGATCGACGCCGTCCGCGGCGGCGCCGGGGACCTGCTCGAGGACGTCGCACTCTTCGACGTCTATACCGGCCCCCAGATCGGCGAGGGCCGCAAGTCGCTGACGCTTGCGCTGCGGTTCCGGGCACCCGATCGCACGCTGACCGAGGACGAGGCCAGCGCCGCCCGGGATTCCGCCGTGGCAGCGGCCGCCGATCTGCTCGGCGCGGTCCTGCGCGCCTGACGGCCCTCCCCGCGAGCAGACGCAAACTCGCATCATCAAGACCCCTCGTCTGCGAGTTCGTGTCTGCTCACGGCCGGCGACGGGGAATGGATTTGCATCAGTGTGCATAAACATGCAGAATAACGGGATGACCTCGGTGGCAGTGGCCGGTGCCAGTGGATACGCGGGCGGGGAGATCCTGCGCCTGCTGCTCGGGCATCCCGCTTACGCCGACGGCCGGCTGACCATCGGCGCGCTGACCGCCGCCGCCAGCGCCGGTAGTGCGCTCGCCGAACACCACCCACACCTGATGCCACTGGCCGACCGGGTGCTGGAGGCCACCGACGCCGGCACACTGGCCGGTCACGACGTCGTGTTCCTCGCCCTGCCACACGGCCACTCGGCCGAACTCGCCGAACAGCTGGGGCCGGAAACGATCATCATCGACTGCGGCGCGGACTTCCGGCTCAGCGACGCCGCCACCTGGCGGCGCTTCTACGGCTCCGAGCACGCGGGCACCTGGCCCTACGGTCTGCCCGAACTGCCCGGCAACCGGGAGGCACTGCGCGCAGCGACGCGCATCGCGGTGCCCGGGTGCTATCCCACCGCCGCGCTGCTGGCACTTCTGCCCGCCGTCGCCGACGGTCTCGTCGAGCCCGCGGTCACCGTCGTCGCGGTCAGCGGCACCTCCGGAGCCGGACGCGCGGCCAAGGTGGACCTGCTGGCGTCGGAAGTCATCGGCTCGGCGCGGGCCTACAACATCGGCGGTGCGCACCGGCACACCCCGGAGATCGCCCAGGGGCTCAGCGCGGTGAGCGGCGGGGATGTCACCGTGTCGTTCACCCCGGTGCTCATCCCCACCGCCCGGGGCATCCTGGCCACCTGCACCGCGCGCACGTCGGCATCGCTGCCCGAGATCCGCGCCGCCTACGAGAAGGCCTATGCCGACGAACCTTTCGTCTTCGTCCTTCCCGACGGGCAACTGCCGCGCACCGGTTCGGTGACGGGAAGCAACGCCGCACAGATCGCAGTGGCCCTTGACGCCGACGCCGGTGTCCTGGTCGCCGTGTGCGCGATCGACAACCTGGTCAAGGGAACCGCGGGCGCGGCGGTGCAGTCGATGAACCTGGCACTGGGCTGGCCGGAGACCGACGGGCTGTCCACCGTGGGGATCGCGCCGTGAGCGCCTCCCGGTTGGTGCGCGCCCAGGGCGTCACCGCGCCGGCCGGTTTCCGTGCCGCCGGCATCATCGCCGGCATCAAGAAGTCCGGTGCGCCGGATCTGGCACTGGTGTTCAACGAGGGCCCCGACTACGCGGCGGCCGGGGTGTTCACCAGCAACCAGGTCAAGGCGGCACCGGTGCTGTGGACCAGGCAGGTGCTCACCGCCGGCCGGTTGCGTGCGGTGCTGCTGAACTCCGGCGGCGCCAATGCCTGCACGGGTCCGCCGGGATTCGCCGACACCCACGCATGCGCCGAAGCGGTCGCTGCCACGCTGTCCGATTGGGGCACCGAGACCGGGCCGATCGAGGTGGCCGTGTGCTCCACCGGGCTGATCGGTGACCGGCTCCCGATGGACAAGATGCTGTCGGGGATCACCGAGATCGTGCACGAACTGGCCGCCGGACTGCTCGGCGGCGACGAGGCAGCGCGGGCCATCATGACCACCGACACCGTCCCGAAACAGGTTGCCCTGCACCACTCGCCGAACTCCGAGGAGAACTGGACCGTCGGCGGTATGGCCAAGGGGGCGGGAATGCTGGCACCATCGCTGGCCACCATGCTGTGCGTGCTGACCACCGACGCGGTCGCCGACGCCGATGCACTCAACACCGCCCTGCGGCGCGCCACCGCCCTTACGTTCGACCGTCTTGACGTCGATGGCAGTTGCTCCACCAACGACACCGTGCTGCTGCTCGCCTCCGGCGCCAGCGAGATCCAGCCCAGCCAGGATCATCTCGACGATGCGGTATTGCGGGTGTGCGAGGACCTCTGCGCGCAGATGCAGGCCGACGCCGAGGGTGTCACCAAGCGGGTGACGGTGACGGTGACCGGCGCGCCCAGGGTGGACGACGCCGTCATCGCCGCCCGGTTGGTGGCCCGGGACAGCCTGGTCAAGACCGCGCTGTTCGGTTCCGACCCGAACTGGGGACGGGTGCTGGCCGCAGTCGGTATGGCGCCGTTCCCGATCGAACCGGACCGGATCACGGTTGCGTTCAATGGGTTCGAAGTGTGTGTCGATGGCGCCGGGGCGCCCGGTGCCCGCGGCGTTGACCTGTCCGGCCCGCAGATCGATGTCACCATTGACCTCAAGCTGGGTGACGCCGAGGCGACGATCCGCACCACCGATCTGTCGCACGCCTATGTTGAAGAGAACTCGGCGTACAGCTCATGACCACCTCGATGAACGCCCAAACCGTCCACGCCGAGCCGCTGCGCGGCAAGATCGTCGTGATCAAATACGGCGGCAACGCCATGACCGATGGTGCCCTGCAGGCCGCGTTCGCCGCCGATATCGTGGCCCTGCACGAAGCCGGTATCCACCCGGTGGTGGTGCACGGCGGCGGCCCGCAGATCAACGCCATGCTCAAGCGCCTCGGGATCCCCGGTGAGTTCAAGGGTGGCTTCCGGGTCACCACGCCCGAGGTGCTCGACGTCGTCCGCATGGTGTTGTGCGGGCAGGTCGGCCGGGAACTGGTGAACCTGATCAACGCTCACGGACCGTACGCCGTCGGCCTCAGCGGTGAGGACGCGAAACTGCTGACGGCGGTGCGCCGCAGTGTGCTGGTCGACGGCGTTGAGACCGATATCGGCCTGGTCGGCGATGTCGATCACGTCAATGCCGATGTGATCCACGATCTCATTGCAGCAGGGCGCATTCCGGTGATCTCCACCCTCGCGCCGGACGTGGACGGCGTGGTGCACAACGTCAACGCCGATACCGGCGCCGCTGCGCTGGCTGAGGCTCTGGATGCCGAGAAACTGCTCATGCTCACCGACGTCGAGGGTCTCTACACCCGGTGGCCCGATCGTGACTCGCTGGTTTCCGAGATCGACACCGCCACGCTGGCCCGGCTGCTGCCGGCACTGGAGGAGGGCATGGTGCCCAAGATCGAGGCCTGCCTGCGCGCCGTGCAGGCTGGGGTGCCCAGCGCGCACGTCATCGACGGTCGCGTCGAGCACTGCGTGCTGGTGGAGTTGTTCACCGACGCGGGCACGGGCACGAAGGTGGTCCCGTCATGATCGGCGGGCAGGAGCGCAGCGACGCGGGGAGTGGACACGGCCTGTTGGACCGCTGGCAGTCGGTGATGATGAACAACTACGGCACCCCGCCGCTGGCGCTGGCGTCCGGCGACGGTGCTGTGGTGACCGACGTCGACGGCCGCCAGTACCTCGATCTGCTGGGCGGCATTGCGGTCAACATCCTCGGCCACCGGCACCCCGCGGTAATCAAGGCCGTCACGGAGCAGCTCAACACCCTGGGTCACGTCTCCAACCTGTATGCCACCGAACCCGGTATCGCACTCGCCGAGGGACTCGTGGACCATCTCGGGGTCCCCGCCCGGGTGTTCTTCTGCAATTCCGGCGCAGAGGCCAACGAGGTGGCCTTCAAGCTCACCCGATTGACCGGTCGCACCAAACTCGTTGCCGCCGAGGGCGCTTTCCACGGTCGGACCATGGGTGCACTCGCGCTCACCGGTCAGCCCGCCAAGCAGCAGCCGTTCGAACCGCTGCCCGGCTTCGTCACCCACGTGCCCTACGGCGACGTGGACGCCTTGGCGGCGGCCGTCGCCGACGACACCGCCGCGGTCTTTCTGGAACCGATCATGGGGGAGGGTGGAGTGGTGGTGCCCCCCGACGGCTACCTCGCTGCGGCGCGGGAGATCACCGCGCGCCACGGGGCGCTGCTCGCGGTCGACGAGGTGCAGACCGGGGTGGGCCGTACCGGATTGTTCTTCGCCCATCAGTACGAGGGCATCACCCCCGACATCATCACGCTGGCCAAGGGGCTGGGCGCGGGCCTGCCGATCGGCGCCTGCCTGGCCGTCGGTCCCGCGCTGGATTTGATGTCACCGGGGATGCACGGCAGCACTTTCGGCGGCAACCCGATCTCTGCGGCAGCGGGCCTGGCGGTGTTGGGTGTGCTGCGCGACGAGGACCTGATGGCCAATGCCGAACGGGTCGGTGCGCGACTGCAGTGCGGGGTCCAAGCGCTGCGCCACCCACTGGTGGACTACGTGCGCGGGCGCGGTCTGTTGCGCGGCATCGTGCTGTCCGCCCCGCACGGCAAGGCGGTGGAGAACGCCGCCCGGGATGCGGGTTTCCTGGTGAACGCCGCCGCGCCCGACGTCATTCGCCTGGCGCCGCCGCTGATCGTCACCTCGGCGCAGATCGACACCTTCGTGTCCGCGCTGCCGGGCATCCTTGACGCGGCGGGAACAGCGTCATGATCCGGCATTTCCTCCGTGACGACGACCTCACGCCCGCCGAGCAGTCCGACGTGCTGGCGCTGGCGGCCGAACTTAAACGTGCCCCGCTGAGCCGCCGGCCACTGGAGGGCCCGCGGGGTGTGGCGGTGATCTTCGACAAGAACTCCACCCGTACGCGGTTCTCCTTCGAGATGGGTATCGCCCAACTCGGCGGTCACGCCGTCGTCGTCGACGGCCGCAGCACCCAACTCGGCCGGGACGAGACGCTGGCCGACACCGGCCGGGTGCTGTCCCGCTACGTCGACGCGATCGTGTGGCGTACGTTCGGCCAGCAGCGGCTCGACGAGATAGCCTCGGCGGCAACGGTTCCGGTTGTGAATGCACTATCCGACGACTTCCACCCCTGTCAGGTGCTCGCCGATCTGCAGACGATCGCTGAACGCAAGGGTGGCCTGCGCGGTCTGCGGATGACCTACCTCGGTGACGGGGCCAACAACATGGCGCACTCGCTGATGCTCGGTGGTGTGACCGCGGGCGTGCACGTCACCGTCGCGGCGCCGGCGGGGTTCACGCCACACCCGCGGTTCGTCGCCGCCGCCGAGGCGCGCGGGCACGAGACCGGGGCGAGCGTCACCGTGATCACCGATCCGCAGGCGGCGGCCGCCGGTGCTGATGTGCTGGTCACCGACACCTGGACGTCGATGGGGCAGGAGGACGACGGTCTGGACCGGGTCGGGCCGTTCCGGCCGTTCCAGATCAACGCCGGCCTGCTCGCCCGTGCCGATAGCGAGGTCGTCGTGCTGCACTGCCTGCCGGCTCATCGCGGGGACGAGATCACCGACGAGGTGATCGACGGCCCGCACAGTGCGGTGTGGGACGAGGCGGAGAACCGCCTGCACGCCCAGAAGGCGCTGCTGGTCTGGCTCCTGCAGCACGGCGGGGAGCGGTCATGACCCGCTCGTCGGAGATCACCCGGGCCGGTCGGCAGGCCCGGATCGTCGCGATCCTGTCCTCGCGGTCGGTGCACAGCCAGGGCGAATTGGCCGCACTGCTGGCCGAAGACGGCGTCGACGTCACCCAGGCCACCCTGTCGCGCGACCTCGAGGAACTCGGCGCGGTGAAACTGCGCGGCGCCGACGGCGGGGGCGGGGTGTATGTGGTGCCCGAGGACGGTAGCCCGGTGCGGGGGGTGTCCGGCGGCACCGAGCGGCTGTCCCGACTGCTCGGGGAACTGCTGGCGTCCACGGACGCCAGTGGCAACCTGGCGGTGCTGCGCACCCCGCCGGGTGCGGCCCACTACCTGGCCAGTGCCATCGACCGGGCCGCACTGCCCGAGGTAGTCGGCACCATCGCCGGTGATGACACCATCCTGGTTGTCGCCCGAGACCCCATGACGGGTGCACAATTGGCCGCCATGCTCGAGACCATCCGATAGGTAGCAGTCACAGTGAACGAACTAGGAGCATCCGATGTCTGAGCGCGTCGTCCTCGCCTACTCCGGCGGCCTGGACACCTCGGTGGCCATCAGCTGGATCGGTAAGGAGACCGGCCGGGAGGTCGTCGCCGTCGCGATCGACCTCGGACAGGGCGGCGAGGACATGGAGGTGGTGCGCCAGCGTGCCCTGGACTGCGGGGCGGTCGAGGCGGCGGTGATCGACGCCCGCGACGAGTTCGCCGAGCAGTACTGCCTGCCGGCGATCCAGTCGAATGCGCTCTACATGGATCGCTACCCGCTGGTCTCCGCGCTGAGCCGGCCCCTGATCGTCAAGCACCTGGTGGCGGCGGCGCGCACCTATGGCGGCGGTATCGTCGCGCACGGCTGCACCGGTAAGGGCAACGATCAGGTGCGCTTCGAGGTCGGATTCGCCTCACTGGCACCGGATCTGGAGGTGCTCGCCCCGGTGCGGGACTACGCCTGGACCCGGGAGAAGGCGATCGCCTTCGCCGAGGACAACGCCATCCAGATCAACGTCACCAAACGCTCACCGTTCTCCGTTGACCAGAACGTATGGGGACGGGCGGTGGAAACCGGCTTCCTGGAACACCTGTGGAACGCCCCCACCAAGGATGTCTATGACTACACCGAAGATCCCACGCTGAACTGGAACACCCCCGACGAGGTGATCGTGGGCTTCGAGCGCGGGGTGCCGGTCTCGATCGACGAGCGGCCGGTGACGGTGCTCGAAGCCATCGAGGAGCTCAACCGCCGGGCCGGCGCCCAGGGTGTCGGCCGCCTCGATGTCGTCGAGGACCGGCTGGTCGGCATCAAAAGCCGCGAGATTTATGAGGCTCCCGGCGCGATGGTGCTCATCACCGCGCACACCGAACTCGAGCACGTCACCCTGGAGCGCGAGCTGGGCCGGTTCAAGCGGACCACCGACCGGCGCTGGGCCGAACTGGTCTACGACGGGTTGTGGTTCTCGCCGCTGAAGACCGCCCTGGAAAGCTTCGTCGCCGACACCCAGGAGCGGGTCACCGGCGAGATCCGGATGGTGTTGCACGGCGGCCACATCTCGGTCAATGGCCGCCGCAGCCCGGAGTCGCTCTACGACTTCAACCTCGCCACCTACGACGAGGGCGATTCCTTCGATCAGTCGGCGTCCAAGGGCTTCGTGCATGTGCACGGGCTGTCGTCGAAGATCGCCGCCCAGCGCGACGCCCGGTCGCCGAAGGGATGACCACCAACGAGGGTTCGCTGTGGGGCGGACGGTTCGCGCACGGCCCGGCCCCCGCGCTGGCGGCGCTGAGCCGCTCCACCGGATTCGACTGGGTGCTGGCGCCCTACGACATCGCCGCGTCAACGGCGCACGCCACGGTGCTGCACGGTGCCGGGCTGCTCACCGACGATCAGCGCGACGCACTGATCGCCGGCCTGCAGCGGCTCGGCTCCGATATCGCCGACGGCAGCTTCGCTCCGCTCGACACCGACGAGGACGTCCACGGCGCGCTGGAGCGCGGCCTGATCGACCGCGTGGGCGCCGAACTCGGCGGGCGGCTGCGCGCCGGCCGGTCGCGCAATGACCAGGTGGCCACCCTGTTCCGGATGTGGCTTCGCGACGCGATGCGCCGGGTCGCCGACGGCGCACTCGGCGTGGTGGCCGCACTGACGGAGCAGGCCGATGCCCATCCGGATGCCGTGATGCCCGGCAAGACGCATTTGCAGGCCGCCCAGCCGGTGCTGCTGGCTCACCATCTGCTGGCCCATGCCCACCCGCTGCTGCGCGATGTCGACCGCATCGCCGACTTCGACCGGCGCGCTGCGGTATCGCCGTACGGTTCCGGCGCGCTGGCCGGTTCGTCGCTCGGGCTGGATCCGGATGCGATCGCTGCGGAGTTGGGGTTCAGTGCGGCCGCCGACAACTCGATCGACGCCACCGCGTCGCGGGACTTCGCCGCCGAGGCGGCGTTCGTGCTGGCCATGATCGGGGTCGACCTGTCACGACTGGCCGAAGACATTATCCTGTGGAGCACAACCGAAT
>JAIOQK010000072.1 GCA_021413425.1 Mycobacterium sp. | reverse complement strand
CTGCCGACCGTCAGCAGGAAGTAGAGGGCCTTGGAGAGCACCACGTAGGCGAGCACCGCGCCACCGATGAACAGCGTGGCGGCCGACACCACGAACGCGGCGGCGAAGCGGCGCTCATTGCGGTAGAGGCCCGGGGTGATGAAGGCCCAGAGCTGGTGGAACCACACCGGGCAGGCCAGCACGATCCCGGCGGTGAGGCCGACCTTGAGTCGCAGCATGAACTGGTCGAACGGCGCGGTGGCGAGCAGGCGGCAGCCGCCATCGGCGCTGATGTCCGCGCGCGCCGACGGCGGCAGCGAGCAGTACGGCTGGCGCAGCCATTCCCCGAGGCTGTCGATGCCGAACAGCGAGTGGCCGTACCAGATGAAACCGATGATGGTGGTCAGCGCGACCGCGCCCATCGAGATCAGCAGCCGGGTGCGCAACTCGCGCACATGCTCGACCAGCGACATGGTGCCGTCGGGGTTGGCACGGCTGCGGCGCGCTCGCGGGTCGAGCTTGGTCAGTAATCGTGGGGTGCGCACGGCGGGTTACCTTGCGGCGCCGGTGGGCGCCGGCTGCGCTCGCCGGCTCAGGCCGGACGAGAGTCGGTCGGGTTGGGGGCGGGCGCCTCGACCCGCTCGGAGACCACTTGAGTTGGCTGGACCGGCGGCTGCGCCGGGGTCACCGGCGTGGCCGCGTTCTCGGCCTGCAGTTCGCGGACCTCCGATTTGAAGATACGCATCGACTTGCCCAGCGACCGCGCCGCGTCGGGCAACTTCTTCGCCCCGAAGAGCAGAACGCCGACCCCGATGAGGATCAGCCAGTGCCATGGACTGAGACTGCCCATTTAGTTACCTCCAGACGTTGACTCGATGCTACCCGCCGACAGATCACCGTAAGCCTCCAACGCCTCGCCCGCGGCCCGGCGGACCTGCTGCGCCAGTGACGCCGGCGCCAGAACCTCCACGTCGGCGCCGAAGCCCAGCAGCTGGCGGGCCATCCAGTCCTCGGCCGCATAGGTCATCTCCACCTCGCACTGCCCGTCCGGCAGTTCGGCGACCACCCGCATCGGGAAGTACTCCAGCATCCAGGCCGCCCGCGGCGCGATCCGCAGGGTGGCCGACGGCAGCGACGGGTCGGCGTCGAACAGCGCGGTGTGCGGCGGCTCGGCGGCCACCGGCCGGGGCGGGGCCGACGGCTCGTCAAGCACCCGCGCCTGCACCAGCCGGTCGAACCGGAAGAGCCGAACACCCTCCCCGTCGCGGCACCAGGCTTCCAGATAACTGTGGTCGCCGATCAGCACCAACCGGATCGGGTCGACCACCCGGGCCGAGTGGGCGTCTCGGGACGCCGAGTAATACTCGATGGACAGTGCCCGGGAGTCCCGGACCGCTTCGCGGACCGCCGCGGCGGCCTCGGCCTCGCCCGGGACGGGCACATCGGATGCGGGGCCGGCATCGGCCCCGGCGGCCGCTTCGATCTTCGCGATCGCGGTGCGCGCCGCGGCCGGGTCGACCATGCCGGGCACATCGGCCAGCGCCCGAAGCGCGACCAGCAGGGCGGTGGCCTCCGGAGAGGTCAACCGCAGCGGCTTGTCCATGCCGGCCGAGAACGTGACGGTGACCGAGTCGTCGCCGAACTCGAAGTCGATCAGATCGCCGGGGGTGTATCCGGGCAGCCCGCACATCCACAGCTGTTTGAGGTCGGTCTTGAGCTGTTTGACGCTGACGCCGAGGTCCGCGGCCGCCTCGGCGTAGGTGACCCGGGGATGGGCCTGGAAGTACGGCACCATGTTCAGCAGCCGGACCAGCCGCAGCGCGACCGGTGTCATCCGCTCGTCGGCGCCGGGCCCGCTCATGAACCCCCCTGCGCCGCCGCGGTGAGCCGGGCCACCACGTCCTCGCGCAACAGCGCCGGTTCGAGCACCAGCGCGTCCTTGCCGTACCCGGCCACTTCCCGCGCCAGCCACTCCGGCGCGCCGATGTCGAGTTCGATCACGTCGCCGTCCCGGCCACTCACAGCCTGGCGACCGGCACTGCGCCCGATCCGGCGCAGCGCGGTGGCACGCCCGTCAGCCACCCACACGCGAGCCGTTCCTCCGGCGAGGAGTCCCCCGGCGGCGGCCTCCTCGATCGCCCGCTCGACGATCCCGCGCAGGTCCACCCCGTCCGGGCGGGCGATATCACCCGGTGCGCCAATCGTTTTCGCCTCGGCGATCCTGGACAGCCGAAACACCCGGGTGGCGTCACGGTCACGGTCGTGGCCCACCAGATACCAGCGGCCGCGGGCGGTGATCACTCCCCACGGCTCGACGGTGCGTTCGGTGTACGCACCCACCGGTGTGGGGCGGTGGGAGAACTGCACGGCCCGTCGCCCGTCGACCGCCGCCAGCAGCGTGCCGAGCACGGCCTCCGATCCGCGCAATCCGGCCGGACCGGCGCCGCTGCTGATCGTCACCTCGTCGGCGGGGTCGACCTCCACGCCGGCCGCGCGCAACTTGAGCACCGCGTTCTGCGCGGCGGTGATCCGCTCCGGCGATTCCCAGAGTTTGGTGGCCACCGCCACGGCGGCAGCCTCATCCGGTGTGAGCTCGATATCGGGCAGCGCATAGTCGCCGCGGGTGATGCGGTAACCCTCGGCAGAATCCCAGCCCGGCGACTTCCCGGTTTCCAGCGGGATGCCCAGATCACGCAGTTCGCTTTTGTCCCGCTCGAACATCCGGGAGAACGCCTCGTCGCTGGCGCAGTCGCCGTAACCGGTGACCGTCGCCCGGATCTTCTCGGCGGTGAGAAATCGCTGCGTGGACAGCAGGGCGATGACGAGATTCATCAGCCGCTCGACCTTTTGGGTTTTGGTGGGCGCCACGGTGGCCAACCTTAGCCGCCCTCAGCCGCCCGCACCTGCACCTGCGGGCTCGGCGCTCACATGGAGGCGATGAGCCGTTTGACCCGTTCGTCGCTGGATCGGAACGGGTCCTTGCACAACACGGTCCGCTGGGCCTGATCGTTGAGCTTGAGGTGCACCCAGTCGACGGTGAAATCCCGGCCGGCCTGCTGGGCGGCGGTGATGAACTCCCCGCGCAGCTTCGCGCGGGTGGTCTGCGGCGGGGTGTCGACGGCGGTCTCGATCTCCTCGTCGGTGGTGACCCGGGCGGCCAGGCCCTTGCGCTGCAGCAGGTCGAACACTCCCCGGCCGCGCTTGATGTCGTGGTAGGCGAGGTCGAGCTGGCTGATCTTCGGATCGGACAGCTCCATGCTGTAGCGGTCCTGGTAGCGCTGGAAGAGCTTGCGCTTGATCACCCAGTCGATCTCGGTGTCCACCTTGGCGAAGTCCTGGCCCTCCACGGCGTCGAGCTGGCGGCCCCACAGGTCGACCACCTGGTCGACCTGGGTGTTGGGCTCCCGGGACTGCAGGTACTCCACCGCACGGGCGTAGTACTCGCGCTGGATGTCCAGCGCGCTGGCCTGCCGCCCGCCGGCCAGCCGGACCGGGCGTCGTCCGGTGAGGTCGTGGCTGACCTCCCGGATGGCGCGGATCGGGTTGTCCAGGGAGAAATCGCGGAACGGCACCCCCGCCTCGATCATCTCCAGCACCAGGGCGGCCGATCCCACCTTGAGCATGGTGGTCGTCTCGCTCATGTTGGAGTCTCCGACGATCACGTGCAGCCGGCGGTATTTCTCGGCGTCGGCGTGCGGCTCGTCGCGGGTGTTGATGATCGGCCGCGACCGGGTGGTGGCGCTGGAGACGCCCTCCCAGATGTGCTCGGCGCGCTGCGAAAGGCAGAACGTGGCCGCCTTCGGGGTCTGTAACACCTTGCCGGCGCCGCAGATCAACTGGCGGGTGACCAGGAACGGCAGCAGCACATCGGAGATCCGGGAGAACTCCCCGGCCCGCACGATGAGGTAGTTCTCGTGGCAGCCGTAGGAGTTGCCGGCCGAGTCGGTGTTGTTCTTGAACAGGTAAATGTCCCCGCCGATGCCCTCGTCGGCGAGTCGCTGCTCGGCGTCGATGAGCAGATCCTCGAGCACACGCTCACCGGCCCGGTCATGGGTGACCAGCTGGGCGAGGTTGTCGCACTCGGCGGTGGCGTACTCCGGGTGGCTGCCCACGTCGAGGTACAGCCGCGCGCCGTTGCGCAGGAACACGTTGGAGCTACGGCCCCACGACACCACCCTGCGGAACAGATAGCGGGCCACCTCGTCCGGTGACAGCCTGCGGTGGCCGTGGAAAGTGCAGGTGACACCGAACTCGGTTTCGATGCCCATGATTCGCCGCTGCACGCCACGAGCCTACTGGTTGACCGGGCGGTCCGGATATCAGGCGGGCTCGGCGCCATCCTGCGCCGGCGCCGCCGGCAGCATGGCTTCCAGTGCCGCGCCGTTGATGCGGCGGAACGCGCGCCGGGGGCGGGTCGCGTCGAGGATCGCCACCTCGAGGGTGGCGGGGCCCAGCACCCGCGACTCGGCCTGCGGGGTGGCCGAACCCGCCGCACTGTTTATCCCGGCCTGCAGGGCGTCGATCGCGATGCGCAGCGCACCGGCCAGCTCGGCGTTCTCGGTGTAGGACTCCTTGAGCGCGTTGATGATCGGGTCGGTGGTACCGCCCATGACGACGAAATGCGGCTCGTCGGCGATGGACCCGTCGTAGGTGATCCGGTACAACTCCGGCGCCTTGCTCTCCCCGAAGTGCCCGACCTCGGCGACGCACAACTCGACCTCGTAGGGCTTGGCCTGCTCGGTGAAGATGGTGCCCAGGGTCTGGGCGTAGACATTGGCCAGCTGGCGGCCGGTCACATCACGGCGGTCGTAGGCGTAGCCGCGGGTGTCGGCGTACTGGATGCCACCGCGGCGCAGACTGTCGAATTCGTTGAAGCGTCCGACGGCGGCGAAACCCACCCGGTCGTAGATCTCGCTGACCTTCTGCAGCGAGCGGGACGGGTTCTCGGCGACGAACAGCACCCCACCGGCGTACGCGAGCGCGACCACGCTGCGCCCCCGGGCGATACCTTTGCGCGCCAGTTCCGAGCGCTCGCGCATCGCCTGCTCGGGGGAGATGAAATACGGGAAGCTCATGAATCGGCCCGGGGCGCTTGGTTATTCGGTCCCCGGCCCGGACCGAACTCGTCGGTCTGCTCGCGCTCGGAGATCACCTCGCGGGCCAGCGTGGCGACCCGCTCCTCGGTGACCTCGCTGGCGCCGCCTGCCTCGATGAGGACCGCGGTGGGATAGATACCGCGCACCAGATCCGGACCGCCGGTCGCGGAGTCGTCGTCGGCGGCGTCGTAAAGCGCCTCGACCGCGACCCGCAGAGCCGAATCGGCATCTGTGACAGCGGGGTACAACTTCTTCATCGAGGACTTGGCGAACAGCGAACCGGAGCCGACGGCCTGATAGCCCTCGTCCTCGATGTGCCACCCACCGGCGGCGTCGAAGGACACGATGCGCCCGGCCGCCACCGGATCGGGGGCGTCGAGGTCGTACCCGACCAGCAGTGGCAGCGCGACGAAACCCTGCAGGGCGGCACCGAGGTTGCCGCGCACCATGATCGCCAGCCGGTTCACCTTGCCGGCGAACGTCATCGGGAGGCCCTCGAGTTTCTCGTAATGCTCGAGTTCCACCGCGTACAGGCGGGCGAACTCCACCGCCAGTGCGGCCGTTCCGGCGATGCCGGTGGCGGTGTAGTCGTCGGTGATGTAGACCTTCTGCACGTCGCGGCCGGCGATCATGTTGCCCTGCGTCGAACGCCGGTCGCCGGCGATCAGCACACCGCCCGGATATTTCAGCGCGACGATCGTGGTGCCGTGCGGCAGTGCGTCACCGGCGGTCACCGCCATGCCGGCGAGTCCCATCCCAGCCAGACGATGTCCCGGAAGGAGCTCAGGTGCCCTGTGCCGCAAAAGCTCCGAGAACGACGACAAATCGAAGGAATTCGATGACGAACCGGTCAGAGGTGAGTTGGTGGCCAGGCGCTCAGAGGGAGGCCAGGTCACTGGCCGCCCTTTTGGACGTATGCCCGCACAAAGTCCTCGGCGTTCTCCTCGAGAACGTCGTCGATCTCGTCCAGCAGGTCGTCGGTCTCGGCGGCGAGCTTTTCGCGACGCTCCTGCCCGCCGGCGCCGTCACCGGAGAGGTCGTCGTCCTCGCCACCGCCGCCGCCACGCTTGGTCTGTTCCTGAGCCATCGCTGCCTCCTGCTCTCATCAGCGGCCTCGAAGTTGGTCCCGCGGGGTCACCGGGCTCCACAGTACCGTCCGGTCCGCGCTGGACGCCCTCGACGGCCCCGCTAGGTGGTCAGTTGTTCCACCAGCTCGGCGGCGCTGTGCACCGAGTCCAGCAGTGCTCCGACGTGGGCCTTGGAACCCCGCAGCGGCTCGAGGGTGGGGATGCGCACCAGCGAGTCGCCGCCGAGGTCGAAGATCACCGAGTCCCAGCTGGCGGCGGCGATGTCGGCGCCGAACCGGCGCAGGCACTCGCCCCGGAAGTAGGCGCGGGTGTCGGTAGGCGGGTTGTCGACGGCGTCGAGCACCTGCTGCTCGGTGACCAGCCGCTTCATCGATCCGCGGGCCACCAGCCGGTTGTACAGGCCTTTGTCCAGGCGCACGTCGGAGTACTGCAGGTCCACCAGCTGCAGCCGGGGCGCCGACCAGCCCAGGTTCTCGCGGTGCCGGAAGCCCTCGAGCAGACGCAGCTTGGCCGGCCAGTCCAGCAACTCCGCGCACTCCATGGGGTCGCGTTCCAGCAGATCCAGGATGTGCGCCCAGGTCTCCACGACGTGGGTTGCCCGCGGATCGGGGTCGCGGGCATCGAGGAGTTTGGCGACCCGGTCGAGGTAGATGCGCTGCAGCGCCAGTGCGGTGAGCTCGCGGCCGTCGGCCAGCGCCACGGTCGCCCGCAGCGACGGGTCGCGGCTCACGGCGTGCACCGCGTGCACCGGGCGGGCCAGCGCCAGGTCGGACAGGTCCAGGCCGAACTGCGGGCCCTCCTCGATGACGTCGAGGACCAGGGCGGTGGTGCCGACCTTGAGATAGGTGGAGGTCTCGGCGAGGTTGGCGTCGCCGATGATGACGTGCAGCCGCCGGTACTTGTCGGCATCGGCGTGCGGCTCGTCGCGGGTGTTGATGATGCCGCGCTTGAGGGTGGTCTCGAGGCCGACCTCGACCTCGATGTAGTCGGCGCGCTGGGACAGCTGAAAACCCGGCTCATCACCGGAGGGACCGATGCCCACCCGCCCGGAACCGGTGACCACCTGCCGCGACACCATGAACGGTGTCAGCCCGGCGATCACGGCGGCGAACGGGGTCTGCCGACTCATCAGATAGTTCTCATGGGTGCCGTAGGAGGCGCCCTTGCCGTCCACGTTGTTCTTGTAGAGCTGCAGTTTGGTCGCCCCGGGCACACTCGCGACGTGCCGCGCGGCGGCCTCCATGACCCGCTCGCCGGCCTTGTCCCAGATGACCGCGTCCATCGGGTCGGTGACCTCAGGGGCGGAGTACTCGGGATGGGCGTGATCGACATAGAGCCGGGCGCCGTTGGTGAGGATCATGTTCGCCGCGCCCACCTCGTCGGCGTCGACGATCGGCGGCGGCCCGGTCGCGCGACTCAGGTCGAAGCCGCGGGCGTCGCGCAGCGGGGATTCGACCTCGTAGTCCCACCGGGTGCGTTTGGCGCGCTGGATGCCCGCCGCCGCGGCGTAGGCGAGCACCGCCTGGGTGGATGTGAGGATCGGATTCGCGGTCGGATCATTGGGCGAGGAGATGCCGTACTCGACCTCGGTGCCGATGATCCGCTGCATACCGGACAGCCTAGTGGTGGGGTAACCGGCGTCAGTGTGTCGGCGCTCCGACGTCAGGGTGGCGGCACTCCGACACTAGGGTGGCGGAACCATGAGCGACTCCTACGCGGCCGAGCGGTGGTTTCTCAGCCGAGGCCTGCCCGCGGTGGTCCGACCGGCGGCGCTGGTGCGCCGGGTGCCCAGCAGATCGGCGCCCGCGCTGGCGGCACTGGCCATCGTGGCGGCCAACTCAATACTCATCGTGGCCATCTCCGGGGAGCACACCGTCGACATCGCCGGACGACCGGATCTGTCGGAGAGTGTCGTCCTGGGACTGCTGGCCGTGCTGCTGCCGGCAGCCGCGGTCACCGGGTGGCTGGTCGGCAGGATCGGCTCGCGCCGACGGCGGCTGCTGGCGGTGGGTGTGTCGGTGGCCGTGATCGGCGTCGGTGCGGTGTTCGGCGGCCCCAGTTCGCGCACCGCGGTGAATGTCGTGATCTTCGCGGCGGCGATCGCGGTGATCGGAATCGCCACCGCGACCGGTGTGGGGTCCATCCTGGGCTGGGTCGCCGAGTTGGCGGTATCGAATATCGCGCTCACCGCGGGCATGTTCGTCCGCGCCCTGCCGGTGGTCCTGCTCACGTTCCTGGTGTTCTTCAACACCTACGTCTGGCTGATGACATCGCTGATCACCCGTGGCCGGTTATGGCTCGGCATGGGCTTCCTGTTCCTGCTCGCCGCCAGCTTCCTGGTGACCGCCACGTTGGATCGGGTGCGGCCAGTGATCGCCGCACCGCAGGCCATGGGTGCGGACTCGCCCGCGCTGTCGGGAACCCCGTTCGATCAGATCCCCGACCCCGACCACACCGATGCGTTGTCGGTTCGCGAACGTCTCAATACCGTCTTCGTGGTGGCGGCATCGCAGTTGGTGCATGTACTGACCGTGGCGGTGATGACCGGTTCGGTGTTCTTCACCCTCGGCCTGATTCTGGTCAGCCCGCCGGTGCTGGATGCCTGGACCCGCGGCAACGGCCGCCCGGACGGCGAACTGCTCGGCATGACGCTGCCGGTACCGGACTCGCTGATCCAGACCACCATGCTGCTGACCGCCATCACGTTCATGTACCTGTCGGCCAAAGCCGTCACCGACGCGCAGTACCGGGCGCAGTTCCTGGAACCGATGCTGGACAATCTGAGAGTGACCCTGCGCGCCCGCGCCCGCTACCGGGCCTCGCGGCAGGACACGACGAAGGGAGTGCGCGGTGGCCGCTAGTCCGGGGAACAGTCCGGGTGACGATGTGTTCGGGAAGCGTTACGGCGAGGTGCTGCTGATGCGCATCGGCGAGGCAGGCCCGGAGGCGACCGTCTACAACAGCTTTCCGCTCAACGACTGTCCCGCGCCGTTGTGGGAGCGTCTCGACGCCGATGCGATCGCCAAGGACCACGGTGCGGTGGCCGCGCTGCTGAACGGCCCCCGCTACTGGCTGATGAGCCGCATCGCCAAGAAAGCCGGCAGCCCCCAGCCGACCGCAAGTTTCGGCGGCATCGAGATGATCGAGCAGGCGACGGTGCAACTGTCGTCGAACAATCCGGCGCCGTACTCGGTGAACAAGGTGGACCGCCGCGCGGTGTTCACCTTCGACGCGGGTCGGCCGGTGTTCGAACTCGTCGACGCCGACGGCCAACGCTGGGTGATGCAGACCTACAGCCAGGTCGTGGACAAAAACCTCACCCTCGACGATCTGGCCGGATTGGCGTCGCGACTGACACTGCCGCCGGGCTGGCGCTACGAAACGCGCACACTGACCGAACCGTTGATCGTGGACACCACGCAGCGACAGGCGCATGTCACCCAGGACGACCTGACCAACAGCTACTCGCTGCAGTTCTAGAGGTACAGACCTCTACAGATACTGGCCCAGGTTGGACTCGGTGTCGATCGCCCGGCTCGCGCTGGAGCTCTTGCCGGTGACCAGCGTGCGGATGTAGACGATCCGCTCGCCCTTCTTGCCCGAGATCCGCGCCCAGTCATCGGGATTGGTGGTGTTGGGCAGGTCCTCGTTCTCGGCGAACTCATCGACGATCGAATCCAGCAGATGCTGGATTCGCAGACCGTGCTGGTTGCTCTCGAGCACCGACTTGATCGCGTACTTCTTGGCCCTGTCGACGACGTTCTGGATCATCGCGCCGGAGTTGAAGTCCTTGAAGTACATGACCTCCTTGTCGCCGTTGGCGTAGGTGACCTCAAGGAAGCGGTTGTCGTCGATCTCGGCGTACATCCGGTCGACGACCTTCTCGATCATCGTCTTGATCGTCAGCGCCCGGTCGCCGCCGAACTCCGCGAGGTCGTCGGCGTTCACCGGGAGGTTCTCGGTGAGGTACTTGCTGAAGATGTCCTGGGCGGCTTCAGCATCGGGGCGCTCGATCTTGATCTTCACGTCGAGGCGGCCGGGCCGCAGAATGGCCGGGTCGATCATGTCCTCGCGGTTGGAGGCGCCGATGACGATGACGTTCTCCAGGCCCTCGACCCCGTCGATCTCGCTGAGCAGCTGCGGCACCACCGTGGTCTCCACATCGGAGCTCACACCGGTACCGCGGGTCCGGAAGATTGAGTCCATCTCGTCGAAGAACACGATCACCGGGGTGCCTTCGGACGCCTTCTCCCGGGCGCGCTGGAAGATCAGCCGGATGTGCCGTTCAGTCTCGCCGACGAACTTGTTGAGCAGTTCGGGACCCTTGATGTTGAGGAAGTAGGACTTCGCCTCGCGGGCGTCCTCGCCGCGGACCTCGGCCATCTTCTTGGCCAGCGAGTTGGCCACCGCCTTGGCGATGAGCGTCTTGCCGCAGCCGGGCGGGCCGTAGAGCCGCACACCCTTGGGCGGGCGCAGCGAGTACTCGCGGTAGAGCTCCTTATGCAGGAACGGCAGCTCGACGGCGTCACGGATCTGCTCGATCTGGCGGGTGAGGCCGCCGATGTCCCCGTAGGAGACATCCGGGACCTCCTCGAGCACTAAGTCTTCGACCTCGGCCTTGGGAATGCGCTCGAAGGCGTAGCCGGCCTTGGTGTCGACCAGCAGCGAGTCGCCGGGGCGCAGCCTGCGCGGCTGGTCGTCCTCGTCCAGCAGGGCGGCGACTTCCGGTGCCATGTCCTCGGCCGCCACCAAGGGTTCGGCCAGCCATACGATGCGCTCCTCGTCGGCGTGCCCGACCACCAGGGCGCGGTGCCCATCGGCGAGCACCTCGCGCAGGGTGCTGATCTCGCCGACGGCTTCGAAGGTGCCGACCTCGACCACCGTCAGCGCCTCGTTGAGCCGGACGGTCTGACCCTTCTTCATGGCCTTGACGTCGATATTGGGCGAGCAGGTCAGCCGCATCTTGCGGCCGGAGGTGAAGACGTCGACGGTGTCGTCATCGTGGGCGCCCAGCAGTACCCCGTACCCGCTGGGCGGCTGGCCCAGCCGGTCCACCTCCTCGCGCAATGCCAGCAGCTGCTGACGTGCTTCCTTGAGGGTGTCCATCAGCTTGGAGTTGCGGGCCGCCAGCGAATCGATCCGGGCCTCCAGCTGCTGCACCTCTCGGGAGCCGCGGGCACTTCCGGCCACGTTCTGCAGCTGCTCACGCAGCATCGAGGCCTCCCGGCGCAACTGCTCCAGCTCGGCGGCATCGCCATCGCTGGCATCGTCGGGGCTGTCGAAGGCGTCAGAGGCTTCAGAACGGGGTGATTCAGTCATAACGGCTCCTTCCGCGCACCTGTTGGTGCGGTGGATACCCCAACGCTACCGGCGATTGAACCATGATGGCCGCTTGGGCATCATCGACACGGGGGTCGACACGGGTTCGTCACTGTTAATCTCGACCACAGTGTCGGGCCAGACGAAAGGACTGCCGTGACCCTCAAGCTGCTCGCCACCGGCATCGCCGCCGCCGCGATCGTCGGCTCCTGCGCCGCGGGCGTCACCGCGTTGACCTCGGCTTCCGGTGTGCCGATCGGGTCGCCCGCCGTCCAGTTGACCCACGCGTGGTCCCCGCTCGCACCGCTGCCCGCCGACCCCGCCGACCCCGCAGCCGTCGTACCGAGCGCCGACCAGCTCAGCGGTGTGCTTAATAGTCTCGCTGATCCGGGCGTGCCGTTCGCCAACAAGGGTTACCTGGTCGAGGGCGGTATCGGACGGCTCGAGGCGCGTACGGCCGATGCCCTGATGCGCAAGGCCGTCGCCAGCGGCCAGATGCCGCTGAGCTTCACCATCGCCGACATCACTCCCGCCGGTATGGGCGCGGCGACCGCCAACGTCACCGCATCGGGCCCGGGTATGCCGGCCGCCACCCAGAGCGTGCTGTTCGTCGATCAGGGCGGCTGGAAGCTGTCCCGCTCCTCGGCGACCGCCGTGCTGGGGATGTTCAACTCCTAGCCCGGGCGTGCCCGCGTGATGCGCAGCACAGTCACCGGTGCGCTGGTCGTCGCTGGGCTCGGTCTGTGCGGGTGCTCCCCCGCCGCCCAGTCCGGTCCGGTCGCCGTGCCGGAGCGCCCATCGCCGACCGCCGCAACCCAGCCCGCGGCGGGCCCCTTGCCGCCCGCAGAAGCCCTCACCGACGTCATGTACCGCCTCGCCGACCCCGCGGTTCCCGGGCCCGGCAAGCTAGTGCTGGTGGCGGACAGTTCCGCACCGGATGCCGCGGCGCTGGACCGGTTCGCCGCCGCCCTGCGCGACGGCGGGTTCAGTCCGGTGACGTTCACCGCCACCGATATCCGTTGGTCGCAGACCCGGCCCGGCGACGCCGTCGCGACCATCGCGGTGACGACGGTGAATCCGGCCGACCCCGGTGTGTTCAGCTTTCCGATGGAGTTCACGCCCGCCGGCGGCGGCTGGCAACTCACCCGCGACACCGCCGAGACGCTGTTCGAATTCGGAAGCAGCCGCTGAGCGCCCGTGTGGATCGGCTGGCTGGAGTTCGACATCCTGCTCGGTGACGTGCGATCACTGAAGCAGAAGCGTTCGGTGGTGGAGATCGAATTGCTCTCTGCGCGAAGGACTCTGCAGCGCAGCGACGACTGAAGCGCGAAGGAATCTGCAGCGCAGCGACGACTGAAGCACGAAGGAATCTGCAGCGCAGCGACGACTGAGGTTTCGTTCACGAGCTGCTCGGCGTGCCGCGACCCTTCTTGCGCTGCGGTACCGGGGTGACGGTCCCCGGAGCCAGTCGCCGCGCGGAGATCAGGAACGCGGTGTGGCCGCGCATGTTGTGGTCCGGCCGCACCGCCAGGCCCACCACGTTCCAGCCGCGTTGCAGCGTCTCCCAGGACCGCGGTTCGGTCCAGCACTGCGCCGACCGCAACGCCTCGACGGTCTTGGACAACTGGGTCACGGTCGCCACATAGATGATCAGCACACCACCCGGGACCAGCACCCCCGCAACCGAATCGAGGACATCCCAGGGCGCGAGCATGTCCAGCACCGCGCGGTCGACAGAGGCCTCCTCGAGATCGCAGTCCACCAGGTCCGCGACCACCAGCCGCCAGTTGGCCGGCTGCTCGCCGAAGAAGGTGGCCACATTGCTGCGGGCGTGGACGGCGTGATCCTCGCGCACCTCATAGGAGATCACCTCGCCGCCGGGGCCGACGGCCCGCAGCAGCGAGCAGGTCAGTGCGCCCGACCCCGCGCCGGCTTCCAGCACGCGGGCGCCGGGGAACACATCACCCTCGTGGATGATCTGTGCGGCGTCCTTGGGGTAGATCACCTGCGCGCCGCGCGGCATGGACATCACGTAGTCCACCAGTAGTGGGCGCAGCACCAGGAATGCATCGCCACCGGAGGACTTGACCACGCTGCCTTCGGGATTTCCGATCACCGAGTCGTGGGCGACGATTCCCCGATGGGTGTGAAACTCCGCACCCGCGTTGAGGATCATCGTGTAGTGCCGGCCCTTGGCATCGGTCAGTTGCACGCGGTCGCCGATCGCGAAGGGGCCGGTTCGGCGTGGGGCACCGGGCGCGCACCCGGACTCGGACTGGGCGGACACCGTGACTAGAGCACGCTGGTGAGGTACGCCACCGTGACGCCCGCCGCCGCGGCGAAGACATCCTCGCCGAGCGCCACCGAACGGTCACGGGTGCGGTCGGCGCCGACCAGGCGGGTCCGCGCCTCGTAGCCGCCGATGGTTCCCAACACCGCGCCGATCATTCCGGCGCCGAGGCTGCCCCAGCGGTAACCCCAGGCCGTTCCCAGCACGGCGCCGGCGAACGCACCGGTGGCGATCCGCACCAGGAACTGCGGCGCCGACTTGCGACTCGGCATCGTCGGAACCTTGTCGCTCACCAACTCGGCGAGCGCGATGACGGTCAGGATGCCCACCGTCACCGGATGGGCCATCCACTGCGCCCACGTGCCGGACAGGTTGATCCACTCCAGTAACGCCGCCCAGGCCAGTACCGCGGGCGCGGTGAAAGCCCGCAGACCGGCGACGACACCGATCAGAAGGGCCAGCAACAGCACGAGCGCGTGGGTCATGGCGGTGACGCTAGCACGGCGACCAGGGTGTGCTGTGGCTGCTCAGAAACGGCAGAACCGCACGTCGGAGGCCAGGATCGCTTTTGCCCCGATAGCGGCGATCTCGTCCATGGTGGCGTTGATATCGCGGCGCGGCACCAGTGCCCGCACCGCAACCCAGTCGGGATCGGCGAGCGGGGCGATGGTCGGCGATTCCAGCCCCGGCGTGATGGCGGTGGCCTGCTCCAGCACCGCGCGGGGGCAGTCGTAGTCCAGCATCAGATACTGCTGGCCGAACACCACACCCTGGACCCGGGTGGCGAGTTGGTCACGGGCACAGCGATTGGAGTCATCACCGGCATCATCTGCGGGACCGGCGCGCTCGATCAGCACCGCCTCCGAATCGCACAGCGGCTCACCGAAGGCGGTCAGGTTGTGCATGCTCAGGGTGCGGCCCGAACCGACCACATCAGCGATCGCATCCGCCACCCCGAGTTGAACCGAGATCTCCACCGCACCGTCGAGGCGTATGACATCGGCTTCGATTCCCCTGGCCACCAGATCTTTTCGGACCAAATTCGGATACGCGGTGGCGATCCGCTTACCGGCCAGATCGGCAACGGTCCAGGGTCTCCCCGACGGGGCGGCGTACCGGAAGCTGGAGGATCCGAAACCCAGTGCGAGACGCTCCCGGACCGGCGCACCGGACTCTGCCGCCAGATCACGGCCGGTGATACCGAAGTCGAGCTCTCCGGATCCGACGTAGATCGCAATATCCTTGGGCCGCAGGAAGAAAAACTCCACGGCGTTGACCGGATCGATGACAGTGAGGTCCTTGGGATCACTACGCCGGCGGTACCCGGCCTCGGAGAGGATCTCGGCGGCCGATTCCGACAGCGCGCCCTTGTTGGGCACTGCGACACGCAGCATGGCCGGCCCTACAGCTTCCGGTAGACGTCGGCGAGATCGAGCCCGCGGGCGATCATCAGCACCTGCGTCCAGTACAGCAGCTGGCTGATCTCGGTGGCCAGCGCGTCGTCGGACTCGTGTTCGGCGGCCAGCCACACCTCGCCTGCCTCTTCGAGAATTTTCTTGCCCAGCCCGTGCACGCCGGCGTCGAGTGCGGCCACGGTGGCGCTGCCGTCCGGCCGGGTGCGGGCACGTTCGTCCAGTTCGGCGAACAAATCCTCAAAGGTCTTCACGGCACGGGATTGTCCCACGCGGGACGGGCCGCCGTCATCGCGGTTTCCCCCGGGATCCGCCAACAGCTCTAGCGCGCGGCGAGTTCGCCGTGCATATCCTCCAGGGAAACACCCTTGGTCTCGCGCACCCAGGTCCACACGAAGAGGAACGAGAGAATGGCGCACAGTGCGTAGAAGCCGTAGGCCACGCCCAGGTGATTGCGCAGTTCGGGGAAGCTGACAGTGATCAGCCAGTTGGCCGCCCACTGACCGGCTGCGGCCAATCCCAGCGCGGCGGCGCGGATGCGATTCGGGAACATCTCGCCGAGCAGCACCCACACCACCGGTCCCCAGGACATACCGAAGGCCACCACGAACAGGTTCGCAGCCACCAGTGCGATGGGTCCTTCGGCGCCGCTGAGTTGCGGGGTGCCGTCGACCTGTGGAGCGGTACCGAAGATGAACGCCATGGTCGCCAGCGTCACCGCCATACCAGCTGAACCGATCAGCAGCAGCGGCTTACGACCGATCTTATCGATCAGCGAAATCGCGATCAATGTGGTGGCGATGTTGACGATCGAGGTAATCACCGTGATCAGGAAGGATTGGCTCTCGTCGAAGCCGACCGCCTCCCACAGCACGTTGGAGTAGTAGAAGATCACATTGATGCCGACGAACTGCTGGAAAATCGACAGACCCAAACCCACCCAGACGATGCCGTACACGCCGCCGCCAGGCTTACGCAGATCTCGCCATGACGGTTTGGTTTCACCCTGCAGTGTGCCCTGGATGCGGTCGATGGTGATGTCGAGATCCTTCTCCCCGAGCAGCATGTTCAACACCGTGCGTGCTTCCGGAATGCGATGTCGGGCAACGAGATAGCGCGGCGATTCGGGAATGGTGAATGCAAGCACCCCGTAGATGACCGCCGGTACCGCCATGATGAGGAACATCCACCGCCAGGCCTCAAGGCCGAGCCACAGGTCCTTGCTCGCACCGCCTGCCAGGTGGGCGAGCAGGTAGTCGATGGCGAGGGAGACGAAGATCCCTGTCACAATGGCCAATTGCTGCAGCGATCCGAGACGGCCGCGGATCCGCGCAGGCGAGGTCTCGGCAATGTATGTCGGTGCGATCACCGAGGCGACGCCGACGCCGATCCCGCCGACGATACGGAACAGCACGATCATCTCCACGCTGCCGGCCAGGCCGGTGCCGATGGCGCTAATGAAGAACAGCACCGCAGCGATCTTCATCACCGAGATCCGCCCGATGCGGTCGGCCAGCCGGCCCGCCGTCATGGCGCCGGCGGCAGCGCCAAGCAGTGCCGAGGCCACCGCGAAGCCCAGCGAGGCGTTGTTGATACCGAAGTGGCTCTGAATCGAGGCGACGGCACCGTTGATCACCGCACTGTCATAGCCGAACAGCAGGCCGCCGAGTGCGGCGACTGATGCGATCCGCACCACGCCGCGTCCCGAGAATTCCTCGTCGTCGAAGACCGACGGTACGTCGCCTACTGGACCCTGACCGGCCATCTGCGCCGTCCTCTCAGCTGATGCTCCGCGGATGCCTCCGGCAAAGCTGTCAGAACAACGATGGCACAGTCAGTCGGCGCAGGACTGCAGTTCGGTATAGATGCTGCGCAGCCTCGGCACCCCGAGCCCCGCAAGCGTGGCGACGTGGTGGCGGCGCGCGCTGCGCGGTACCTCGATGTCGTTGGGCACCACAAGTACCGGACACCCGGCATTCTCGGCCGATGCCGCGCCGGTGACCGAGTCCTCGATGGCGAGGCACTGCTGGGGATCCAGACTCAGCAGCGCGGCCGCCCGGCGGTAAGGCTCAGGTGCGGGCTTGCCGGCGGCCACCTCGTCCCCGCACACACTGGCGGTGAAATAGCCCCGGCCGATACTCTCCAGCGCCCGTTCGGTCA
>JAIOQK010000071.1 GCA_021413425.1 Mycobacterium sp. | reverse complement strand
CCCAGCCTGCCCGACGGCGCGTGGGGGGCCTTTGCCGCCGGCGCACTGACGGTTGCCCTGATCGCCAGCGTGGAGAGCCTGCTGACGGCCGTCGCCGTCGATCGCATGCAGACCCGCACCCGCAGCAATCTCGACCGGGAACTGGTGGGGCAGGGCGCGGCCAATATGGTCTCCGGGGCCATCGGCGGGCTCCCCATCACCGGGGTGATCTTGCGCAGCTCCGCCAACGTCGCCGCGGGCGCGCGAACCCGGGCGTCGAGCATGCTGCACGGCGTGTGGGTCCTGGTGTTCGCCCTGCCCTTCGCCGGACTCGTCGAACAGATCCCCACCGCAGCGCTGGCCGGGCTGCTGGTGGTGATCGGTGTGCAACTGGTCAAACTCACCCACATCGCCACCGCGCGCCGCAATGGCGATATCGCCGTGTACGTGGTGACCGTGGTCGGTGTGGTGTTCCTGAACCTGCTCGAGGGCGTGCTGCTGGGCCTGACGTTGTCGATCCTCATGACGACGTGGCGGTTGGCACGCACCAGAATCACCGCGCAGCCGACGGCAGATGGCCAGTGGCAGGTCCGGATTGAGGGATCCTGCACCTGCCTGTCGCTGCCCCGGTTGCACCAGACGTTGTCATCGGTACCGGCCGGCAGCGTCGTGAACCTGCACATGGGAACCGACTTCGTCGATCACGCGGCTCGGGAGTACCTCGACGCCTGGCAACGCCAGCACGAGGCCGCAGGTGGGCGTATCCACCGCGAGCAAGGGTGCGCCCATGAGACCGCCCCGGTGCCGGCCTCGCCGGCACGACTCGGTTCCGATCGCCCAACCAGAACTGAGTCGCTGGTGATCACCTGCACCGATCCGGGGATCCGCCCTGCCGAGATCACCGGAAGCGGCGTCGGTGAACTGCTCATCTCGCGAAACATCGGCAACCTCGTTCCGGCCGGCATGTTGGATTCCTCGATCGAGGCGGCCATCGCCATGGCGGTGGACAAACTGCGGGTCGCCACGATCGTGGTGTGCGGCCACTCCGGGTGCACCGCGATGCAGGCGTTACTGGGCGACCCATCCTCGACGCGACGGCGCACCGCCGCCGACGAGCGGCTCACGTCATGGCTTGTCCACGGCGAGACCGCTCGGGCCGCATTTCGCGGCGGCCGCCACCCGCTGGCAAGATCGGCGGCCGAGAAGGGATACGACCCGGCCGACCAGCTGGCCATCGTCAATGTCGCGGTGCAGACCGAGATCCTCGCTCAGCACCCGCTGATACGCGATCGCCACCAGCGCGGCGACCTCGATGTGATCGGCCTGTTCTACGACGCCACACGCGGTCGGGTGCTGCATGTGACACCGGCTGCCGTTCGCGGTGGCGCCCGGGGACCGGCCTGCCCGCCGCTGACTGCCGATACCGTGCCGCCTCGACGATGCGCTTGTGGGAAACCTGAAATCGGCCTTAGAGCGAAGTTAAAATCGTAATTTCTATCAAAGTGCTATGAACATCGTGACTTTTACTTCGTGCTTTTTTAGACTGAAACCATCAGGCGGAGAGAGAACCAAAACCACACCGCCGCAACAGAAAGGGAACCACATAATGAGCACCAAATTCATCGCCCCCCTGGCCGCCGTGGGCGCCGCCATCGCGGCCGCCGTCGCCTTCGCCCCCGTGGCCGCAGCCGAAAATCAGATGGACTGCCAGGAGTCCACGATGTCGTCGGTGTGCTCGAAGTCCGGACACTCGGCCATCGTCGCCACCCCCGGCAGCACCAGGGCCGGCGGAGCCGGCTTCTGGCCCTTCGGAGCCGGCCCCGTCCCGCCGATCTGGGCCATGGACTGACCATGGGCTGACGCCAAGTAAAACGGGTCTCCCCACCCAAGGCCGCGAGGGTCGCCCCGCCCTCGCGGCCTCTTGGCGTGTGATGGATGTCCTACGCCTCTGGGCACTAATCGAGAATGTCGCGCACCACGGCATCGGCGAGCAACCGGCCCCGGTCGGTCAGCACAAACCGCTCGCCGTCGACTCCCAGCAGCCCTTCGGCGACGGCCCGTTCGGCGCGGCCGCGTTCGGAGGTGCTCAACGCCCGGGCCGCAATCCCCTCGCGTAGACGGACTCCCAGCAGCACCTGCTCGACGTGGCGGTCCCGGTCATCGAGTCGCTCGAAGCCGGCCACCGGCGCGACGCCCTCGCTGAGCCGTTGCGCATACGCGCTGGGGTGCTTGACGTTCCACCACCGGGTGTCGCCGACGAAGCTGTGCGCGCCCGGCCCGGCGCCCCACCACTGCCCGCCGGTCCAGTAGCCGAGGTTGTGCCGACACTGCGCCCCGTCACGACTCCAGTTGGAGACCTCGTACCACCGCAACCCCGCGGCGGTGAGCCGGGCGTCGACGAGTTCGTAGCGGTGCGCCAGTTCGTCGTCGTCGGGTGCCGGGATCTCGCCCCGTCGCACCCGCCGGGCCAGGGCTGTGCCGTCCTCGACGATCAGCGCGTACGCCGAGATGTGGTCCACACCGGCGGCCACCGCGGCGTCCACCGACTCCAGCAGTTCGGTATCGGACTCCCCGGGCGTGCCGTAGATGAGGTCGAGGTTCACGTGGGCGAAGCCGGCCGCGCGGGCCTCGGCGGCGGCAGCCGGCGCGCGTCCGGGCGAATGGGTGCGGTCCAGCACGGCGAGCACCCGCGGCGACAGCGACTGCATCCCCAGCGACACCCGGGTGTAACCAGCCGCCCGGATTCCGTCGAAGAACTCCGGCGAGGTGGACTCCGGGTTGGCCTCGGTGGTGATCTCCGCGCCGGCCGCGATCGGGAAGTGCTTCGCGACGATGTCGAGCACCGCGCCCAGCCGCTGCGCACCGAGCAGCGATGGTGTGCCCCCGCCGACGAAGACGGTGTCCACCGGCACCGGTCCGCATGAGGCCGCGGCCCGCCCCAGTTCTGCGTCCACGGCGGCTGTCCAACTGTCCGGGGTGGCATCACCGCGTTCGGCGGCGGTGTAGGTGTTGAAGTCGCAGTAGCCGCAGCGGGTCGCGCAGAACGGGACGTGCACGTAGATGCCGAACGCCGTGCCCGTGCTCACCATGATCTCGGGCAGCATGGATTCAGTGTCCCAGAGGCCTCAGTCGGCGGTTCTGCTCAGTGTGCGCCGAAATTCTTCCCGGTTAGGGCACCCACCGGGCGCCGTGGCACAATGATCGACATGTCCGTCTCCCCTGCCCAGCGCTCTGTCGCGCTGGTGACGCGGCGGCATGTCGACTTCAAGCGCATCTGCAGCTGTTGTTGTTGTTCTCCTCTCGTGCCGTAGTCCGAACACGTCCAGCTGACCGACGGATCTGCGCCAGGCGAACCAATGACGTTTCGGTTGCTGCGCGCCGTCCCTCAGCTCCCCATCCCAGGAGTACTTCATGACCACAGCGAAGTCCCGCA
>JAIOQK010000070.1 GCA_021413425.1 Mycobacterium sp. | reverse complement strand
CCTGTTCGATGGTGCGCCGTGGGTCATCAGCGTGGACGAACATGTCGACGCAGCCATCTGGTCGCAGGTGATGCACCTGGCCCTGGACTGCGGAAGCTTCGTGGTCGCGGCCAAGTCCGTCGAGCATGACGCCTCCGCCGCCGCTATCTCGCATCAGCCGCACCTGCTCGCCGAAGCCCTGGCCGCGGCCGCGGGAGACGTGCCACTTGCCTTCGCGCTCGCGGCCGGATCATTCCGCGACGGAACGCGGGTGGCCGGCACCGACCCCGATCTGGTGCGCGCGATGTGTGAGGCCAACGCCGGCGAAGTGCTGCCGATGCTCGACCGGGCGCTGGAGTTGCTGCACGGCGCGCGGAACTCACTGGCGGAGGGGGGTTCGGTCGCCGAACTCGTCGAGGAGGGACACGCGGCGCGGGTGCGTTTCGAGCACTTCGCGCGCCCCGACATCGTCACGATCGCGCTGGGCGAGGAGAACTGGCGTGAGGCGCTTGCGGCGGCCGGACGGGCCGGCGCGGTGATCAGATCCGCTCTGCCAGGCCCGGGTAGTCGAGGATGAATCCGTCGTTGTCGACGACGACGGTGGTCTCGGCGACCGGGGAGTGCAGTTTGATTCCGTCTCCGGCGGCCGGTCCGGGACTGCTGTAACTGATCGACGCCGCGGAGACGGTCAGCTCCGGCAGATACACGTAGACCACGGGCAAGGTCACCGAATCAGCCCACTGACCCTCGTGGTCGGTCACCAGCCACATGTTCTCCTCATCGCGCGCTATCGACAGCTGTCTATCGCGCTCGGCGAGGGTGACGTTCAGCGACAACCTCTTGGTGGCGCCGCTGTCGTCGGTCACCAGATCGTAGGAGGCACTGAACGCCGGTTGCTGCGCGGTCGCGGCGGCAACGATGCGTCCCACCGCCTTGATCCGGTCGCCGACCAGCAGCACCCGGGTGGACTCGATGCGGGTGGCGTCATGAGAGCGCCACGTCAGCATCGCCGGCCAGTCAGTCGCCGCAGCGTCGCCCTCGGTCACCACCCCTCCACGGTAAGCGACGGATCACGGCGTGGTGCACGGCGCCCGCCGGTATCCACAAGCACCTCGTCATCCAGCAGGGGCTGGGGCAATCGCCGGTGCAGGCGGCCGGACCCGGGCACCGAGGCCCAGACCGCCATGGCCAGCAGACCGTCGAGGATGAGCGCGAGCACCGTCACCAGCAGCGCGCCGACCAGGGCCAGATAGAACTGCCGCACCTTGATGCCGTCGATCAGATACCGGCCCAGCCCGCCCAGGCTGGCGTACGCCGCGATGGTCGCGGTGGCCACCACCTGCAGGGTCGCCGTGCGCAGGCCGCCAAGGATCAGCGGCATCGCATTCGGAACCTCGACGCGCATCAGCACCCGCCGCTCAGTCATACCCATCGAACGGGCGGCGTCGGTGACCTTCGGATCCACATTGGCGATACCGGCGTAGGTGCCGGCCAACAGTGGGGGAATGCCCAACAGCATCAGCGCGACCGTGGGCGGCAGTAGACCCAGGCCCCACAGCAGCACACCGAGCAGCAGCACGCCGAGTGTCGGAAGAGCGCGTAGTCCGTTGACCGCGGTGACCACCAGGAAGGACCCGCGGCCGGTATGCCCGATGATCAAGCCGATCGGGATCGCGATCAGCGCCGACACCGCCACCGCTACCGCGGTGTACTGCAGATGCTCGATGATACGTGCGCCCAGCCCGGCGTTACCGCCCCAGTTCTGCGCCGAGAAGATGTAATCCAACGCCTGTTGCATGAAGTTCATGCCGCCACCTTGGCCCTCGACTGTGCGCGCGCCCAGGGGGTGATCGCGCGGCCGACGAGAAGGATGAGCATGTCGATGATGATGGCGAGCAGGAAGATCGCGATGATGCCCGCGATGATCTGATCGCTCTTGTCGGACTGGTATCCCTCGGTGAACCAGGTGCCCAGACCGCCGATGCCGATCACCGAGCCGACCGCCACCATCGAGATATTGGTGACGGCGACCACCCGAAGTCCAGCTATCAAAACCGGAAGCGCCAGTGGCAGTTCGACTTTTAGCAACTGGCCGAGGCGGGTGTAGCCGACTGCGCTTGCGGCGTCGCGCACCCGGGCGTCCACGGCATCGAGCGCCTCGGGAACCGCCCGAACCAATAGCGCACTGGTGTAGAGGGTCAGGGCGATGATGACGTTCGCCTCATCGAGGATCCGGGTGGGGATGATCAGTGGCAACACCACGAACAACGCCAATGACGGGATGGTGAAGATGATGCTCGCCGTCAGTGTTGTCAGCCGCCGAAGCGCGGTGTTGCGCCACACCAGCGAACCGAGTGGCACCGCGATCACGATTCCCAGCGCCACCGGAATCAGTGACAGCCTCAGGTGGATCAGGGTGAGCGCCCACGCGGTGTCGAGGTGGTTCAGCAGGTAACGCACGCTTTAGTCCGATTCGGCCCGGCGTTGCGCGGCGAGTGCGTCGATGACCTCGTCAGCACTCACGCCGCCTATGACGGCCCCTGACCCGTCGACGGCGATGCCGATCCCCGACGGGGATGACAGCGCCGCGTCGAGGGCAGCGCGCAAGGTCCCGTCGGGGCTGAACAGGGATCCGCCGGCGGTGACGCTGTCGTAGAGTTCGCCGCCGTCGCGGTGGGTGGCGACCCCGTCGGCGTCGATCCACCCGAACGGGGAGCCGTCGTCGCGCACCACCAGCCGCCACTGCCCCGGGTCGAGCGCCAGGCCGTCGATGTCGCCGTCGCCGGCGGTGGGAACCGGGTGCAGTACAAGGTCCGAGGAGGTGAAGAACTGCAGGGCGCGGTAGCCGCGGTCGGCGCCGATGAACTCGGCGACGAAGTCCGTTGCGGGGTGTTCCAGCAGCCGGGCCGGCGGGTCGTACTGCTGCAGCGCTCCCCCGCGACCGAACACCGCGACGCTGTCACCCAACTTGACGGCCTCGTCGATATCGTGGGTGACGAAAACGATGGTTTTGCGCAGATCGCTTTGCAGCCGCAACATTTCGGTCTGCAGTTCCTCCCGGACCACCGGGTCGACGGCGGAGAACGGTTCGTCCATCAGCAAGATGGGCGGGTCGGCGGCCAGTGCGCGGGCCACCCCGACTCGTTGCTGCTGACCGCCGGAGAGCTGGGCCGGGTAGCGATCACCCAGCCTGGGGTCCAAGCCCACCCGCTCAAGCACCTCGTAGGCGGCACGCCGGGCGGTGCGGCGCGACTGACCTTTGAGGATCGGTACCGTCGCGACATTGTCGATCACCCGCTGGTGCGGCATCAGTCCGCCGCTCTGGATGACGTAACCGATGCCCAGGCGAAGCTTCACCGGGTCGAGTTCGGCGACGTCACGGCCGCCGACGCTGACGGTGCCCGACGTCGGGTCGGTCATGCGGTTGATCATCCGCATGGAGGTGGTCTTACCGCAGCCGGACGGCCCTACGAAGACGGTGAAGGCACCGTCGGGGATCTCCAAGGTGAGATCGTCGACGGCAACCGTGCCGTCCGGGTAGCGCTTGGTGACGCCGGTGAAGGTGATCATTCAGCCACCCACCGGCTTGTCGAATCCTTGAGCGTCCAGCCAGTTACGGGCGGCCTCTTCCGGATCAATGCCTGAGTTTCCCGACACCGCGGTATTGAGCTCGATGAGATCCTTGGTGGTCAGCTTCGCCGATACCGCGTCAAGGACCTTCTTGAGTTCCCCGGACATCTTCTGTGAGCTCACCAGCGGCACGACGTTGTTGGCCAGGAAGTTGTTCTTGGGGTCCTGCAGCACCACGAGCTTGTTCTGCGGGATGGCCGGCGAGGTGCTGAAGATATTGGCCGCGGTGACCGTCCCGCCCAGCAGCGCGCGCACCGTCGCCGGCCCGCCACCGTCGCTGATGGAGACGAAGTTGTCGGCCTTGATGACCAATCCGTATTTGGCTTTCAGGCCTGGCAGGCCCTGGGCGCGGCTGGTGAATTCCGACGGGGCGCCGAACTTCACCTCGGCGGCGTATGGCACCAGATCGGCGATGCTGGTGAGCTTCCACTTCGTGGCCGTGGCCTCGGTGACGGTGACGGTGTCGGTGTCGTTGGCCGGGGCGGGGGTCAGGATGGACAGATCCCCGGGCAACGCCCGGTGCAGCGCGAGTTCCACCTCGTCGTCCTTGGTGACGGTGCTCTCGGGGTCGAAGTAACCCAGCAGGTTGCCGGTGTACTCCGGGATCAGGTCGATGGAGTGGTCGCGCAGTGCCGGGATGTAGGTTTCACGGCTGCCGATGCCGAACTGCCGCACGACGGTGAACCCGTTGGCCGCCAGCGCCTCGGCATAGATCTCAGCGACGATCTTCGACTCTGGGAAGTCCGCGGAACCCACCACCACCGATTTCAGGTCACCGGACGCCGCGCCGCCGCCCAGCGGGTTGGAACTGCCGCATCCCCCCACCACGGGAACCAGCGCAGCCACCACGACGGCAGCCAGCCTGCACAGGGACGGTTTCATACGCGTCCTCTCCCCTCGTTTGCTCGACCCTAGCCGCTGCGGAGAGACCTTTTGAGACCCGATCGCTGCTTTGGTGGTTTGATTCCCGGCCCGCAACGGCGAAGATAACCCCATGAACAGCGATCCCCTGACGCCGGACCAGCCGTCCCCCGCCGCGGCCGAGGCTGGCACCGCCAACCTCCCCGAGCCGACACATCCCTCGGACGTCAAGTTCACCCGTGCGGCGGCGTTGTGGTCGTCGCTGATTCTGGGATTCCTGGTGCTGATCGTTCTGCTGATCTTCATCGCCCAGAACACCGCGTCGGCCTCGTTCGCATTCCTGAGCTGGCGATGGGACCTGCCGCTGGGCGTGGCGATCCTGTTCGCCGCGGTATGCGGCGGGCTGATCACCGCATTGGTCAGCGCGGCGCGGATGTTTCAGCTGCGGCGCGTCGCGAAGAAGAACCTGGAGGCCGCACTCAAGCGGTAGGTCAGCGCAGGCGGTGCGGCAGCAGATCCCACACGTGCTCAACATTGTTGATTCCGGCCACTGACACATTTCCGATCCGGGAGTAGCGCAGCGCGGTCACCGATGCGTAGTCGATGGGGAACGACAGCAGCTTGGCCGTACCGAGGATCTCGTGCAGCACCACGTTGATCACTCCCCCGTGGCTGAACACCGCGACGGTGTCGTCGTGTTCGCCGGCCGCGACGACATCGTCCAGAGCGGCACGGATGCGCCTCTGGAACGCATCGGTGTCCACCGCCCCCGGTAGTTCACCGGCCGCCATTTTGTCCCAGTCTTCGGGCCGTTCGGTTCGCACCTGCTCGAGCGGAATGTAATGCGACAGACCGCGGTCGTATTCGGCGAGCCGGTCATCGATGTCCACGGCCATACCCAGCGCGGTGCTGACCGGCTCCGCGGTCTGCACCGCCCGCCGCTGGGGACTGCTCACCAGCCGACGGATCGGAAACCGCGCCAACGCGCCGGGCAGTCGCCGTGCCTGTTCCCAACCGTCGTCGGTCAACTCGGGATCGGAGCCTTCGCCGGCCTCTGTGCGCAGCGGCAGCGCATGCCGGATCAGCAGGAGGAGCATGCGTGCAACGATAAAGTGCCTGTCATGAGCGGTCACACGAGCTACCCGGCGGAACTGTTCGACCTGCGCGACCGCGTGGTGTTGATCACCGGCGGCAGCCGCGGGTTGGGCCGCGAAATGGCGTTCGCCGCAGCCCGCTGCGGCGCTGATGTGGTGATTGCCAGCCGCAAGTACGACAACTGCGTGGCGACCGCGAACGAGATCGCTGCCGAAACCGGCCGCGCGGCAATGCCGTATGCCGTCCACGTCGGTCACTGGTCGGAGCTGGACGGCCTGGTCGACGCCGTGTACGACCGTTTCGGCAAACTCGATGTGCTGGTCAACAACGCCGGCATGTCGCCGCTGTACGACTCGCTGAGCGAGGTCACCGAGAAACTGTTCGACACCGTGGCGAACCTCAATCTCAAAGGCCCGTTCCGGTTGTCGGTGCTGGCCGGTGACCGGATGGCCGAGGCCGGCGGCGGGGTCATCATCAACGTCAGCACCCACGGGTCACTGCGGCCGCACCCGTCGTACCTGCCCTACGCGGTCGCCAAGGCGGGACTTAACGCCCTCACCGAGGGACTGGCCAAAGCTTACGGACCGTCGGTGCGGGTGAACACCCTGATGCCCGGTCCGTTCCTGACCGATGTCAGCAAGGCATGGTCGTTCGGTGACGAGAATCCGTTCGCCGGCTATGCGTTGCAGCGCGCCGGTGATCCGGCCGAGATCGTCGGCGCCGCGCTCTTCCTGATGTCGGACGCGTCGAGTTACACCACCGGTTCGATCCTGCACGCCGACGGCGGATTCCCCTGAGCTTTGCCCCCCGGATGCACTCAGTGGGACTCAGGGAGTGACGATGCTGAAGTCCGGATCGGGTTTGTCCAGCACACCCATCAGGGTCTGCAACGCTGTCGCGTCGCCACTGACTTGCAGGCCCGGTGAGCTGAAATCTCCGGCTGCCGCGGCCAGTAACCTCGTTTTGGCCGCCACCGTCACCGTTGCCGCCGCGGAGTCGGGGTCCGCGGGGCGCTTGCGATACACCAGTACGCCATTGCGCAGCGTGAGCCGGTAGTTGGTGCCGAGATCGGCGAATGTCACATCCAAAGCGATGTCGACGGCCCAGGCGCGCGGCCCGTCGACCGAGATGGCGATGATGTCGAACATCTGCTCCGGGGTGAGCTGGCTGAGCATTGTCGTCGCCGTGGTCGTCACCGGCGTCCCGAAATTGCCGTCGCGCAGTTCGGTGGCGCCGGATAGAAAAAAATTCCGCCACGTCGCACACTCAGCGCCGTAGCCCAGCTGTTCAAGAGTGTCGCCGTACAGTTCACGGGCCGCGGCATGGTTCTCGTCGGTGAAGACAGCGTGATCGAGAAGTGTTGCTGCCCAACGATAGTCACCGGAATCATACGCAGCACGAGCGATGTCGACCACGTTGTCGATACCGCCCATCGCGGCCACATACCGCGGTGCCGCCGCTTCCGGGGGATGCTGCCACAGCCGGCCGGGATTCCCGTCGAACCAGCCCATGTAGCGCTGGTAGACAGCCTTGACGTTGTGACTCACCGACCCGTAGTAGCCGTGGGTGTGCCATGCCCTCTCCAACGCAGGCGGCATCGCGAAACTCTCGGCGATCTCGATACCGGTGAAGCCCTGGTTGAGCTGTCGCAGTGTCTGGTCATGCAGATAGGCGTAGAGATCCCGCTGCAGTGACAGGTATTCCACGATGCGCTCGGGCCCCCAGGTGGGCCAGTGATGCGAAGCGAACACCACATCGGTGCGATCGGCGAAGGTGTCGATGGCCTCGGTGAGATAGCCCGCCCAGGCCCGTGGGTCGCGCACCAGGGCGCCGCGCAGGGTCAGCAGGTTGTGCAGATTGTGCGTGGCGTTCTCGGCCATGCACAGCGCACGGAACTTCGGGAAATAGAAGTGCATCTCCGCCGGGGCCTCGGTGCCCGGAGCCATCTGGAACTCGATGGTCACACCGTCGATCGTGTGGGTCTCACCGGTGGTGGTGATGTCGATGGTCGGCACGATGACCGCGATCTCACCGGTTGAGGTGTTCTGACCGAGTCCGCACCCCACCTGACCGAGCTGGCCGCGGTCGAGAAGTGTGCCGTACATGTAGGTGGCGCGCCGCGTCATTGCGGTTCCGGCGTAGATATTCTCCTGCACCGCGTGCCCGATGAAGCCTTCCGGTGCGAGCACCGCGACCCTGCCGGCATCGACATCGGCCTGCGTGGTCACGCCGAGTACGCCACCGAAGTGGTCCACGTGGCTGTGGGTGTAGATGACCGCGCGCACCTCGCGGTCGCCGCGGTGTCGCCGGTACAGCGCGAGCGCGGCGGCGGCGGTCTCCGTGCATATCAGCGGGTCGATGACGATGATGCCGGTGTCGCCCTCGATGAACGTGATGTTGGACAGGTCGAGTCCGCGCACCTGGTAAATGCCGTCCACCACCTCATAGAGGCCCTGCTTGGCGGCCAGCGTCGACTGCCGCCACAGGCTGGGATGTACCGATTCCGGCGCGTCTCCGGTGAGAAACGCGTAGGCGTCGTTGTCCCACACCACCCGGCCGTCGGCGGCGGTGATGACGCACGGCTGTAGCGAACCGAGGAATCCACGGTCGGCGTCGTCGAAGTCGCGCGCGTCGTCGAACGGCAGTG